>NZ_JACJPC010000136.1:0-20403 GCF_014695875.1 Leptolyngbya sp. FACHB-541
CCCCGCGAAGCGGGGTGCCCTTCCATCTGTAACCCTAATTTTTGGAATTGGTGGTTACTTCCTTACGTCAAATTCCTCTGATCAGGAGAACGAGAACTACGAGCAGGGCGATCGCTCCTATCGCACATCCAGCAATAATCTGTTGGATTGCAAGACGAGGGGAACGATCGCCCGCTTCTATAGCTGGCTGCATCTCATCGAGAGCAATTCCCTGAGGCGACTGCAACCAAAACTCTAACTGGTGAGCAGCAGCCGAATTTGTAGGAAACCCTTTGAGGGCGGTTTGCCAGAGGGCGATCGCTTTTTCGTCATCGCCTTCTCGTTTATAAAGAAGTCCAAGATTGGTCAGCGTTTGAGATTCTTGATAGCCATCGGCCAATTCTCTAAGCAGGCTGAGGCTTTTTTCGTAATGTTCTCTGGCTTTTTTGCGATGGTCTTGACGAAAGTAAGCATTACCTAGACTGTTGAGGATTTGAGCTTCTGCGTGGCGATCGCTCAGTTTGCAACTTGCCTCTAGCGCCAATCGATGGGTTTGCTCCCAGTTTTTCCAGTCATGCCGCAGCTCAAACCAGCGCGTCAAGCTTTGCGCCAATCTCACCACAGTTTCCCATGCCTGAGTTTGGTTAGCCCACTCTAACGCTGCCAACAGGTTGAGCTTCTCCCGGTCAAACCAACTCAATACCGTTCTAAGTAACTCATCATCTCCCTGGCTAAATGCTTGCTTCTCCAGCGGGACAAGGGATTCGTCTGTCAAGTCAAATGCCAACGCCAGCAATTCAGCTGTCTCGCAGTACCAGTAGCTTGCTCTTAAGCGAACGATTCGCCGCATTTCAGCCGATTCGCCTCTGGCAAGTTGTTCTTTAGCAAATAGGCGAATCAGATCGTGCAGCCGAAAGCAGCCCGACTCGGCAGGCTCTAGCAACCCTGATCTCACCAGCGCAGATAGAATTTTGTTTGCGGCTTCCAGGTCGCATTCCAGTAGCGCAGCCACAAGGGCGGCGGTTAGGTTGGGGCGCACCAACAGCCCGATCAGCCGCAGCAGACGCGCGATCGCCTTTTCTTGTTGGGCATAGCTGACCGCAAAACTAGCCCGAACATCTAAGTAGCTAGACTGTAGCTGTTCTAGTTTCTGGCGTTCATCGGCTAGCCGATCTGCATAGTTTTCAGGTGGCTGAGCTTGGTTGCACAGTGTGCCACCAGTAATCTTGAGTGCCAGAGGCAACCGACCGCAAAGCGTAACAAGCTGCTCGGCAGCGGTTAGTTCTGGTGATACATGCCCTACTTTTTGCAGCAGTTCGAGTGCTTCCGCTGGGGGCAAAGGTTCTAGCTCTAGCGTGGTTCCGGGCAGTTCCAATCGCTGACGACTTGTGACAATTGCTGTACAGGTTGGGCTATCGGGCAACAAGGGTTGCACCTGGGCTGCATCACGGGCGTTATCCAGCACCATCAAAACCCGTCTTCCAGACAGCATCAGTTGATAAATGCTCTGCTGCTCTGCCAGACTTGCTGATGCCATCGGGTAGCCCACGCCCAAGGCTTGTAAAAAACTGCTTAAAACCTCTTGCGGCTCTAGCGGTTGATTTTCTGTACCACGCAAATTTGCATAAAACTGAATCTCTGACAGGTCGTGCTTGATGCAATGAGCAACATGAATTGCAAAGGCTGACTTACCTACGCCCGCTGTTCCGGATACGGTCAACAGAGTGGGATCGCCTTCACCCTGTGCTCGCTGAAGAATCGCGATCGCCTTCTCTAACTCAACCGATCGCCCGGTAAAGTGGGTAATCTTCGTTGGAAGCTGATGTAGCGAGGCAGATTCTACTCCGAGGGTCTGCAGACATGTGCGAATCTCATGGCGATCGCCCCAGGTTCCTGTTCTTGGGTCATGATGATGCAGTTCATACTCCTGTTCAGCCTTTGCTGAGGCTCGTGTCTCATCGCCAATCATCGTTCTGCGTACCCTGTTGACTTATTTTCACTAACCGACGTACTGTTCCCCCGCCCAGTGAGGAGTCAACAGCACCGCCGAAGTCGCCAGTGCAGCAAACACTGAAGCCCGATGGTGTGGATTAACGACCACCACGGGCGGGCGATCGCTCCGACCATAGCCTAACCCTGTGAGTATTTCCTCCGAACTTAGCGCCCCCGCACAGTCTGTGTGCGTCAGCCCTATCACCATCGGAACCTCAACCCGTTTTTGCATAAATGCAATAATTTCACGAGTCGGCTGAAAGTCCTCTCGACGGTGGGCTGCGACCAGCAAGATGTAAGCTTCTGCCCGTTGAATCAAAAGCTCCCACATAAAGTCAAATCGCACCTGTCCTGGCGTACCGTAGATGTGCAAAGCGACCTGAGAATTAAGCTGAATTCGATTAAAGTCAAATGCTACTGTCGTTGTTTTCTTTAGCGCAGCGATTTCGTCTGTTGCGATTTCATCTGTTTCTATACTGCCAAGCTCACTCACCGTTTGCACAAAGGTGGATTTGCCCGCTCCCACCGTTCCTGTCACCACCAAACGCAAGGTTTTCATTCCCATCACCGTACAATTTGAACTCTGGGTCGATACTCCTCCTGTCCAAAGTTTTGCCGAGCTGGAACAGTGTTCAAATCCGGCGCAAGCTGTGACATCAGGTAGGACATCAACATGACGTTGAGCGTTTCTAAAACCGAGTTTTTCTCATTGGGGTTAACGGTTACGATCGTCGGCAGGTTGCTCAAATCGGTGTAGCCTAGCCGCATTGCAATTTCCTCTGGCGATCGCGCCCCCGGACAATCCCGATGGGTCAGCCCAATCACCATTGGGATCTGCACCCGTTCATTCATAAACGCAATGATTTGACGTGCTTTTACCAACTCATCAATTCGGTGAGCCGCAACCAGCAGCACATAGGCATTGGCGCGTTGAATCAAAATATCCCACATGAAGTTAAAGCGTGATTGCCCCGGAGTGCCATAAATGTGAATTTCTAATCTGGGACCAAACGAGAGCCGACCAAAGTCAAAGGCGACTGTTGTTTTCTGTTTGATTTGGGCTGTTTCATCGGTTGCAGCGCGATCGGTGTCGATCGCCTCAATGTCGCTCACCGTGCGGACAAAAGTAGACTTGCCCGCTCCCGCAGTTCCCGTTACGACCAAACGCATGAGTCTCATGGTATTGCTCCACAAAAAGATTCCAGTCTTGCAACTTTGAGAAAGTTACCTCTGTAGGGGCGAACGGCGTTCGCCCTTACCCAAGCATCGCCAGTTATGCGGTAATTTCTTGCCTAAGAATTGTCTAAGCTCTAGCTGATCGAGCGCGAGACATCATGCCAATCGAAGATTCGGGTCGAGGTTGACCCACGTTGAATAATGTACTTCTTAAATCAGAAACGGCGCGTTTGATTTCCAGCATTAGCACACCCTGTTTTGCCGTCTTTCCTGCTAGCACCAAAAAGACGGCATCTTGCCCACAGCTTGTCAAAATGCTAAATCCTTCATCGCCTTCTACGTAAAGTCGGTCAATCGTACCTCGCGCTAGTTCTTTGCCGATGCGTTCGCCTAAAGACAGCATTGCGGCAGACATCGCCGAAACTCGCTCCTCATCCATTGCACCAGGCAAATTGGCGACTAAAGGTAAACCATCGGGTGTGACTAGTGCTGCTCCCTGAACATCAGAGGTCGCAGAGACAAAATTTTGAAGAATTAGCCCAAGTCTTTCTGTATTGATCGCCATTGTTGTGTTCCTGCCTAAATTTCTAAAGGTGTGCCAAACCAGGTTTCTAGCTACATCAGTCAGTTCTTTTCAGTTCTCTAATATCCTTACCCTTTAGAACAAAGTATGTTTGAGATCAGAAAGGGCACGCTTGATCTCCAGCATCAATACACCCTGTTTTGCAGCTTTTCCTGCTAGTACCAAGAAGACTGCATCCTGCCCGCAACTTGTTAAAATGCTGATGCCTTCATTGCCCTCTACATACAGACGATCAATCGCACCCCTCGCCAATTCTTGACCGATACGTTCGCCTAAAGACAGCATTGCAGCAGACATTGCCGAGACTCGCTCTTCATCCATTCCACCAGGCAAATTAGAAGCCAAAGGTAGCCCATCAGGAGTAACAATTGCTGCCCCTTGAACATCAGACGTAGTGGATACAAAATTTTGCAGGATGTACCCTAGTTTCTCTGTGTTGATTGCCATGATTGTGTGCCTGTTTGTGTATTTCTACTTGAGGTTGGAGATTGTTGGATTAGAAGGTTCTGCAGCTTCTGAACCGAATATTGTTGAGCCTATGCTCTAAGCAATGAGGCGCTTGAATAAACCTTTCTACCCTGTTTCTTTAAGGGCTGCAGCTGAGCTAACTATTTATCTTCTGTTTTCCAACTTCGTGAGCGATCATTGTTATTGCTGAAATGACACGTTGAGAACTAATCTCAATCTGTGCGTAAAGCTCAATTTGCTAGTGCGATCGCGATAGCCAGCACCCTAATCACCCATCCTGGAAACATTTCATGAAACTGCTGCAAAAAAGTTTCATGTATGTGATGCATCCTTCTCAAATGCTGCTCAAGTTGGAGTGACTATTTATTATTAACAGTTAGATTTGTTAATGTCTGCATTTTCAAAGAAATGTTTGTCTCTTTTTCGTATTCTTTTTGTCAAGGGTTCAAACATTCATTGATGCCATTTTCACGAGTTAAAAAAATTGACACTTTGTTTATTCTTCAAGACGGTTAATGGTTTTTACAACGAACTAGTCGTTCAGACAAGTTAGAAATCAATGCACAAGATTAATGACTTTTTCGGGAAATTCCTAATCTATCCGGATGCTTGAATTAATGAATTAGGCAATGCAAAGTCGCAGACTTGTTTAGATAATTAAACAATTTCCAGCATAAATTTACATTGTTTAACGGAGCTTGGTTGCACAATTTCCATGAGGAAAAACTCTGGTTGATCAACATCGATTCAGCCTTATCAAGGCTTAGAAGATTCTTTGCTCCTGTAAAAAGAGGCTTTTAATTTGCTTTTACTTAGTAGATTTTTACTGTAAGCTCTTTGAATGTCTTGTCTTTTGTAACAATCGGCTTAACTAAATCGTGGATTAATCTATGCTTTGGGGTCAGCTAATATGAAAAAACCAATGGTTGTTTAAATGGCTATATTACTAAATTCATTCAGTTAATTGATCTGCAATACTTGCACTTTTCTTTGATTAGATAAATTGCTAATTAATAGCTTGACGTGTTGCAGATTGAGCGATTGTATTGCAGCTTTTGAGCAGGCAAACGAGGCAGTTTTCACTCTTTTTCTCAATCATCTAATCTGAAACGATTGCATTATGGTAGAAGAATGTATCGTCAATCCAAGCCTGTGTTGCAAATTCCATGACTAATAATCTGGGTTCTTCTGACCAATCCACACCCAAAAATATTTCTGAGCAGAAGGTAGCCATCAAGATACAGCTACCCATGAGTTTGGCAAAAGCGATCAAGCGGCGTGCTAGTCGGCTGGGTCAAGATCACAATGAGGTAATTTTGGAGGCACTTCAACGCCTGCTAGAGGATGAACCTGCTCAACTTGCCTCTTCCCGATTGGTCACCGTTGAGGATTTGACGGAGCTAGTTACCCGCATTAGTGCTTTAGAGGTGGTCAGCAGCAGGATGGAAGATTTGGAGGGAAAGTGGATCGCCTCCTGAGTAAGCGATCGCTCTCACCTCAGGAGGCATATCCAACCCATACTCCCGATTCAGAAGCGACTTTTACAGAGGCAATATCTGTTGAACCCTTGCCACCCCAACCGACTCAAGCCTCCAGCCTGCTCCCTTCTTCTCATCAGGAAACCTGTCCAAAATGCAACAGCCGACTCGGACCGCCGTTGAAGTCATCTGGACGACAGATTTGCATTAAGTGCGGATGGACGGATAAACCTAAAGGAGCCATTTCCTCCCAGCGAGATGAAGTCCCTCGTGCGGCTTCTGCGTCTGTAAGCTTGCCTGACTACGAACTCAGGAAACTACTAGACCAGGCTGCTTCTGAGTCTTTAAACAACATGAAGCCCAAGCGTAAGCAAACCCCAAGTTCTAATAAAAACAAGCCGTTGCCGTTGGACGATGGGGAGTGAGGGTGAAGCAAAAGCGATCGCTTTTCCAAGGTCGCTCCTCTCTAAGGTCATTACTCTAAGATGAGTGAGTCATGGCAATCGCCTGACTCCTTGTCCGACTTACCTAAAAGGGAGTTCAATTTTGCAGCCTACCGCAAACAATGCTCCGGGCAATACTCCTCCAGACAACACTCCTCAAACTCCAAAAGGGCTGCTCGGCGATCAAAATCTTTTAATCATTTTTGCGATCGCCCTGATTGCTATTCTGGGAGTCTCTAGTGTCACGCCAACGTTTCCTCAGCTGGCTGAAGCGCTGGAGGTGCCACCCCAAAACATTGGGTTGCTAGTCACCGTCTTTACCTTTCCTACAGTAGTTTTAGGTCCAGTTTTAGGCTTTCTAGCTGATCAGTTTGGTAGACGAAAGATTCTAGTTCCGTCTCTGCTGCTGTTTGGCATTGCGGGGACAGCCTGTGCTTTTGCCCGTGACTTTAATCTGCTGCTGTTTCTTCGCTTGCTTCAAGGTATTGGGGCAGCGTCGTTACTGTCGCTCAGCATTACATTAATTGGTGATTTATATTCGGGAGATAGACGCACTATGGCACTGGGCTATAGCTCCAGCGTCACCAGCATAGGAACAGCTAGCTACCCGATCATTGGCGGTGCACTAGCCAGTATGGGCTGGTACTATCCGTTTGCGCTGCCGATTTTGGCGATTCCAGTGGGACTGCTGGTTTTATTTGCGCTGCACAATCCTGAGCCAAAAACTCGGCTAAATTTGCGGGAATACCTGCAAAATGCCCTGATCGTGCTGAGAAATCGCCAAATTCTTGGGTTGTTTCTAGCTAGCGCTGCCAATTTTGTGCTGCTCTATGGGGCTTATGTTACCTACTTGCCGCAACTGATCGAGGAATCATTTCAAACCCCTACTTTTACGATTGGGCTGATGCTCTCTAGCGTTTCGGTAGCGATCGCCCTTACGTCTTCTCAAGTCGGTAATTTAGCAAGACGCTTTTCACCTCAAACCCTGATCAGGATTTCATTTGGGTTTTATGGACTGGCGCTGCTGCTGGTTCCATTTATGCCCAATCTTTTGCTGTTGCTGATTCCAACTACGCTTTTTGGAGTGGGGTTAGGACTTAGCTTCCCCAGTATTCAGTCCCTCCTAGCAGAGCTATCGCCGAGGCAATATTTGGCGACTGTAATGTCAGTTAACGGCACTTTTTTTGGCGTTGGTCAAACACTAGGACCCGTACTGATGGGACTCGCCTTTGCAATAGGAGGGATTAACAGTGTCTTCTTCGTAGGAGTTGGATTTGCGATCGTCATCTCGATTATCTTCCGCTATTGCGTTTGTATGTAATGCCACTTCTAAAAATTAAAGCTACAGATAGAAGCGGGGTGCCCTTCTATCTGTAGCTCGTTTTTGTAAAAACGGTATAACGCCGTTTCTACATGAGCCTACATATTTTGAAGCGTGTCCCACTTAAGCGGGACACGCTTCAAAATATGTAGGCTTATTTGGGGGAGCGCAACATTACATCATACCCATGCCGCCCATACCACCCATGCCGCCCATGCCGCCCATGCCGCCCATACCACCCATGCCACCATCGGCAGGAGCCGCAGATTTAGGTTCTGGTTTTTCGACGACGAGCGCTTCAGTGGTGATGACCATGCCAGCAACGGAACCCGCATCTTGCAGAGCAGAACGTACCACCTTTGCGGGGTCGATGATTCCGGCTGCAACTAGGTCTTCAAATTCGCCCGTCAGAGCATTGTAGCCAACGTTGAAATCCAAATCACGGACCTTCTCGACAATTACGGAACCTTCAGCTCCAGCATTGTCTGCAATTTGACGCAATGGGGCTTCCAGGGCTTTGATTACGATGTCTGCCCCGATCCTTTCTTCAACGTTCAAGCTGTTCCTGAAGTCCTGCTGCACTTTCTGAGCCAGGTGAATCAAGGTTGTGCCACCACCCGGAACGATTCCTTCTTCAACGGCTGCTTTGGTTGCGTTGAGCGCATCTTCGATTCGCAGTTTGCGATCTTTAAGTTCAGTTTCTGTGGCAGCTCCAACTTTGATCACAGCAACGCCACCAGACAGTTTTGCCAACCGCTCTTGCAGCTTTTCTTTGTCGTAGTCAGATTCAGTGCGAGCTAGTTCCTGACGAATTTGAGCGATGCGCTTGTCCAGATCAGCTTTATTAGCAGCTTCAGCAACGATCGTGGTGCTGTCTTTGGTGATCGTCAGCTTGCGGGCAGTTCCCAACATTTCAAGGCTGGCAGTGTCCAGGCTCAACCCGATTTCCTCAGAAATCATTTGTCCACCGGTGAGGACGGCGATGTCTTGCAGCATCGCTTTGCGACGTTCGCCAAAACCAGGTGCTTTGATCGCGACAGCGTTTAGTACTCCACGCAAGCGGTTAACAACCAATGTTGCTAAGGCTTCACCGTCTACGTCTTCTGCAATGATCAATAGCGGTTGACCAGAACGGGCAATTTTTTCTAAGACAGGCACTAGGTCTTGAATAGTGCTGATTTTTTTGTCGGTAAGCAGAATTCGAGCGTTTTCAAGCTCACAGATCATCCGCTCACTATCAGTTACAAAGTAGGGTGAGATGTAACCCCGGTCGATCTGCATTCCCTCAACTGTTTCCAGTTCGGTTGCTAAAGATTTAGATTCTTCGACGGTAATTACGCCATCTCTGCCGACCTTATCCATTGCTTCGGAAATCATCGCGCCGACTTCTTCATCACTGCCTGCGGATACGGCAGCAACCTGGGCGATCGCATTTCCCTCAATCGGCTTGGCAATTGCCTCAATTTCTCTGACAATCTGGGCGATCGTTTTCTCGATGCCGCGTCGTAAGCTAACCGGGTTCGTTCCTGCTGCAACGTTTTTCAAGCCTTCCCGAATCATTGCCTGAGCCAAAACGGTAGCGGTGGTTGTACCGTCTCCCGCCAAATCCTTGGTTTTAGAGGCAACTTCCCGAATCAGTTGAGCGCCTGTGTTTTCTAGCGGATCTTCTAATTCGATTTCCTTGGCGATCGTGATGCCGTCGTTGACAATCTGGGGTGCGCCATACTTCTTCTCTAGCACCACGTTTCGACCTTTAGGTCCGAGCGTGATTCGCACCGCGTCAGCAAGGGCATTTACGCCTCGTTCTAGCGCTTGCCGAGATTCTTCATCAAATACAACAAATTTTGCCATTGCCTGTCTCTCAGTTTCTCTATCTGAGTTCTCCTTCCAGAATTTAGCACTCTCTGATGGAGATTGCTAACGATCAGTTTCTCTCAAACAATGGCGGAATTCACGACTTGCCAAGGGAGGCTCGTTATCTATCGCTGCCAAACTTGAATTGTTGAGCCAGCGACCGCAATAAATCGCTCTCCATCAGCGGTGAAGTGAAAGGGAACACCTGAATAGAGATCTGGGAAAGCCTGCTGGCTCTCTCCAGTTGTGATGTTGAACAGTCTGACGCTGTAAGGCGAGAGGTCGTAGGAAGGAGTATTCTCAGTCGATGCAACCAGGGCATCAGCGGCAAGGGTTTGACCGTCAGGGCTAAAGAGGAGGCGATCGCCAAACGGCGGCGGTGCGGTAGTTAGTCCTTGATTGATCGGCATTGTGCGTTCCAGTTGTAGCGATCGCATACTCCAAAGTTTTACTGTGCCGTCTTCGCTCCAGCTTGCTAGAGTTCTTCCATCCGGGCTAAAGGTTAACGAGCGGATACCACCTATGTGTCCGGTGAGAGTTACGACTCGTGCACCAGTTCGGGTATTCCACAGTTTGATGGTGTTATCAGGGTCAACAGTAGCAATGATTTGCGTCAACCCAGAGGCAAGCCGAATTCCGCTAGGGTGAAAAGCAAATGGGATGCGACGACCGTTATCCGTGTCGGTTCTGCTTTGAGACAACTGGCGAATCGGTTGTCCATCTATATTCCACAGTTGCAGAGCGTTACTGTCATGGAGAACGCTGACGAGGCTTTGTCCATCTGGGCTAAAAGCAACCGTTTGAATTTTGTCTTGTCCGGGTTGCATTCCCAAGCTGAGGGTGCGGCGCACTTCACCAGTGTTAAGGTTCCACAATTTCACAGTCAGGTCAGAACTGCCGCTGGCAAGGGTTTGACCGTCGGGGCTAATGGCGATCGCATGAACCGCATACTGATGTCCGCTCAACGTGCGAATTGCCTCACCCGTTCTGGCATTCCATAGCTTTACAGTGCGATCGGACATACCTGCCGCAACAGTTTCGCCATCGGGTGTAAAGGTGATCGCGTGAACCACATCTCCCATTAAATGAATATTGACCAGCGAACCTGGTTCTTGAATGTCACCATTAGGAGAAACCCATTCATCGGCAGTACCTTGAACCAGCGTGGCTGTCTTTTCTCCCGTTTGCAGATTCCACAGCGTCAGGGTGCTACTGGGGTCATTGCTACAGGAACGCTCCCGACTAATGCTGCTGACCGCAAGCGTTTGACTATCAGGACTAACGGCCATTCTGCTGGGATAAACCGGACAAACTGTACCTGGATAGACCTGGCTTTCTAGGTCAATCTCATAGCTCAGTTGAGCGTTCTCCCAGGTATCTAATTGATCTGCCTGGACTATGGTAGTCGTCGGGCCGGGTTGAGATGAACTATGTGGCTGAAGGGTTAGCGCTGAAGCAGGAATTGCAGCAAACAGGGCGAAAAAGGTAAAAGAGGCGATCGCAAAACGCATAAATCAGTAGCCGTAGCAAATAGTAGCCATAACATTTGAATAGAGATGCATCCTAAGTGCAGTCCCTCATCCAATGATGGCGAGAAGTTGTGCGATCGCTCTCCTAAATATGGCAGAACCACAACTGGCATGACGGGCGGTATTGCTTACTTCAATCCCCAGGAGGCGATCGCCAAACATCCCCAACCGATTAAAAAGGCAACGCCTCCTAAGGGCGTAATTGCTCCCAACCACTTGATTCCAGAAAGGCTCAAGGCGTAAAGACTGCCCGAAAAAATTGCGACTCCGGCAATGAAAGCGATCCCCGATGCGGTTAAAAGAGATTGATTTGTCTCAGCCCGCAGCAGCAACAGCGTCACCAATAGCAACGCCAGCGCATGATACATCTGGTAACGTGCCCCAGTCTCAAAGATTTCTAGGGCGCGATCGCTCAGTTTCTCTTTCAGTGCATGGGAGGCAAAAGCACCAGCCGCAACTGAAGTGCCGCCAAGAATGGAAGCGATCGCCAAGAAAATTTGACTCATGATTGCCCAATAGCTCCAAAAACTGCATAGGATGGTGAATCGGATTTAGGAATGAATCGGTTTGGAGCGATCGCCCCACCATGATTGATCATGATCGCTTATTCAAAGAATTGCTCTCTACTTTCTTTGTGGAATTCATTGACCTGTTTCTGCCGGAGGTCAGCGCTTACTTGGAGCCAAATTCTCTGACTTTCTTAAATACAGAAGTGTTCACTGATGTGACGGAGGGCGATCGCCACGAAGCTGACCTGCTCGTCCAAGCCAACTTTAGAGGAGAAGACTCCTGTTTTCTAATTCACACTGAGCATCAGTCTTACGCTGAATCAAACTTCGGGCAGCGAATGTTCAACTATTTTGCGAGGCTCTATCAGAAATATCGCTTGCCCATTTACCCAATTGTCGTCTTTTCGTTTGACGAACCGTACCGGGCAGAGGGCGATCGCTTTGAAGTCACATTCCCCAACAAACTGGTGTTGCAGTTCAACTACGAAGTCATTCAACTTAATCGCTTGACTGGCGCGACTTCGTTCGCCAGCCTAATCCTGTTGCTAGTGCGCTCATGGCAAAAATGAGAATCCCTCAAGCAGAACGCCCCAAAGTTAAGCTCGAATGTCTGCTTTGCTGGCAACCCTGCGCTTAGATCCAGCCCGAATGCAGCTAATCTCTGGCTTCATTGATGTTTATCTACGTCTGAACCCTTCAGAACAGCAGCAGTTTCAGAACGAGCTTGATAGGATTAACCCAAGACAGCAGCGGGAGGAAGTTATGGAAATCGTTACCAGCTGGATGCAAGAAGGAATAGAGCGAGGACTGGAGCAAGGACGGCAAGAAGGGGAGATAGCTGTAATTAGCCGTCTACTGTCCCGTAAGTTTGGGGCTGTGGATGCTGCATTGCAGGAATGTTTGCGTCAGCTTTCGATCGCCCAACTAGAAGATCTGGCAGAAGCCCTTTTAGATTTCTCCACTAAAGCTGACTTGATGGATTGGTTGAATCGCCGCTCCTGAGCCTGTGCAGGATTCACCAGTGCAGACAGAATGGGTTCTGTTAATTGGGCGATCGCTAGAATAATCAAGAGTGAATGCTTCACCTTTAGCGATTTTCCCGATATCCACACAACTTTAGCGTTTCAAAGTTATGCACATCCTCTGGCTTACCGTTATCGGGCTATTTCCCGTGTTAGGACTGTTTTATCTCTATAAAGACGTTCGCAAAGTTCGCAACTGGAAACATGACCCAGCAGGAACGTTTGCTGAAGCGACCTCCTGTGCAGGATGGGAGCCACTCGACGGAGTTGGGACTGAACAGGCTTGCCATAGTGGTTCTGTGCTTGGTGAAACGGGTATCTGCGACGCTGTTCACTGAATAGATTTTGGGCACATTTTTCACCATTAGTCCATCACCATGCCACCATCCACGTTCATGGTTTGCCCGGTGATATAGGCAGCGGCAGGATCAGCAGCTAGGAAACGGACCAATCCGGCAACTTCCTCTGGCTTGCCATAGCGACCAAGGGGAATATATTTGAGAATTTCCTCAGCTTTAACATCCTGGGTCATGTCGGTTTCAATGAAGCCGGGAGCAACCACGTTGACCGTAATGCCTCGGCTGGATAGCTCCTTTGCAACGGTTTTGGAAAAGCCAATCACCCCTGCTTTAGCGGCTGCGTAGTTTGCCTGTCCCGGGTTGCCCATCAAACCTGATACAGAAGAAATCTGCACAATCCGACCTGACTTTTGCTTCAGCATAATTTTGCTGACTGCTCTGGTGCAGAGAAAAACGCCGGTCAGGTTGAGGTTGATCACAGCTTGCCAGTCTTCGGGCTTCATTCGCAGCAGCAGCGTGTCGCGAGTGATTCCGGCATTGTTCACCAATACGTCGATTCGCCCCCATTTTTCCATGACGGCATTGACCAGAGTATCAACCTGGTCGGCTTGGGAGACATCGGCTTGCAGAGCGATCGCCCCTCCTCCCATTCCCGTAATTTCTGCAACGACCTCATCGGCAGCTTTGCTTGAGTTCGCATAATTCACTGCTACATTAGCTCCTTCTGCCGCCAATGCCAGGGCGATCGCCCGCCCAATGCCTCGCGAGGCACCCGTAACAATTGCCACCTGATCTTTGAGCCGTTGGGAATCTAGGGATGCTGCCATAACCTGTACCTCTTGTCGCAGAATGCTGAGCCATAGAGAATCGCCAAGCGATTGTCGAGCTATGACCGATTAAAATTGCTAGACCATATTAAGGCATTTGGGGTATCCTTACCGACTCCCCAAAATTTGCACTAGGATCGAGCCATCAAAACCAAATTCTGTTTATCAACCCTATAGCAATATGGCGACCAAGAAGCAGTTCGGTAGCTTTGAGGAAATGCTCTCCGGTTCAGACGTGCCGCTGTTGGTAGATTTCTATGCGCCCTGGTGTGGTCCCTGCCAGATGATGGCAAAAATTTTAGAGCAAGTAAACGCTCAAATGGGACAACAGCTCAAGGTCGTAAAAATCAACACCGACAACTATCCTGCTTTGGCGACCCAGTATCAAATTCATGCCCTGCCGACGCTGGTGCTGTTTAAGCAGGGGGAACCCGTTGAGCGAATTGAGGGTGTGATGCCCGCCGATCGCCTGATTCAACGATTAAAAACTTTGGTCGAGTAATGGCTTCTCTCAATACCAGGGCTGAGTTAGATCGCCTGCTGCAAACTCGCAATGAGCATCCCGAAAAAGCAGCAGAGATTGATGCTGCTATTCATAGGGCGTTTTCCCAAACTCATGCTGTTTTGGTGTTGGACATGTCGGGCTTTTCAAGGCTGACGGTGCGTTATGGAATCATTCACTTTCTAGCGATGATGCATCGGCTGCATGTCATTGCCTTGCCTCTGATTAACCAACACCAGGGTAAGTTGATTAAGCAAGAAGCGGACAACTTGTTTGCGGTGTTTCCGACAGTAGCGCTGGCAGTCGAGGCGGCAGTTGATCTGCTGAAAACGCTAGCAGCGGTAAACACAGGCTTGCCTGATTCGCTGGACCTCTTTGCTAGTATTGGCATCGGCTACGGAGAGGTGCTGATGGTAGAAGATAGCGACATGTATGGCAGTGAGATGAATCTTGCTTCAAAGCTGGGGGAAGATCTGGCGCGATCGGGAGAAATCTTACTCACAGAGGCAGCATTTACTCAGATAGATCCAGTAGATCCAGCATCCGATCGCTGGGAAGAACTGGAATTTTCTGTTTCTGGGCTTCAACTGATGACCCATAAGCGGCTCTGGCAGGGAAGCGGCGATCGCTTCTGATTAACCTTCTCAACACAATCTCTGAGCGAAGCTTTAAGAATTCCACTTCTACGCAAAAGCAAGTCCTGGAACGATGAAGGAAATTATGTAGATTCTGACTGGCTACCTGATTCGCATTGGTACAGTTGATACCTATATCCATCAACGGAATCTGCGTCATCATCTGGATTACAGTTTTGCTTTCGCAGAAACGAGTCAAGCAGTTCAGTTTCAGTTGGACGCTGAAAGTTGAGCAACCAGAGATTGAGCGGACGAGGCGATCGCTCCAGCGCCTCGCGCATTACGGTCGTCGTAAATTTAGGGCTTTTGCCCTGACTGATCATCAGAAACTGCGTATTCTCTGCGGCGGTTGGGTCAGTGGCGTGTTTTAGCTCCCAAGCAATTCCCATGAGCCTGCCCGTTTGCCCATGCGTACGATGGGCGATCGCCACCAACACAGGAATCTCAGCACTATCTTGAATAGCTGCCGCTACCACATCCGGGCGGTGAGTTTTTTGGTAGCCCAGATTTGTCACCACCGTTAACCCACCTAAAAAGCTGAACAGCCCAATTAAGATTACGGTTCGTTTGCCCCCTGACATAACACTTGACCACAGTCGGGGCAACCAACCCGGTTTTGGCTGAATCCTTGGCTCAGTCCTCCAAAGTGCTGCAAGTCCAGCAGCAATCAGCACGATGACTGCTGGAAAATATGCAAAGTTGTAACGAAACGCGCTCATCAAATCGATTTCAAACAGATAGGTGATGCCTAAAAAAATGGCGATCGCCTTCACCACAAATCCGCCTAGAACCTGCATCGCTAGACGCTTTTCCGACTTTGTATACTGCACCTTGCAGCCAGCGTAAAGCTTCGGCAATGTCCACAACACCAGCAAGATCAAGGCTGCACCAGAAAGTGTGACGATGAGCTCAGTGTCTGCCTGAATAGGCAGCAGGTAGAGCATCGTAATCCATCCCGCTAAAGCCTGTCCCAATGGGTCTAGGAGTGCTAATCCAGTGCGATCGCCCCGATAAATCCACTGGGTTAAGCCAGTGTCCTGAGTACTTTGCAGAAAAGGCAGCCAAATCAGTCCTCCTGCCAACGTTCCCAGCGCCACGCCGCCAAGTCGTCCCCAGAAAGAAGGTTGCCATACACCTCGCTCACGCCAACTTTGAATCAGCCCCAAGCTGAGTAGCACCAACGCCTCAGCGCAAATCGTGAATACAAAGAAATAGTGTGTCGCAATGCCCAAGGTGTTGATTACAACCCAAAGCAACCCCAATCCAACCGAAAACGGGGTGCGATAGTAAACTGCTCGAGCTGCCAAAACTAGACAACCCAAAGAAGCAATTACCCACAAGACGGGCAGCGTGTAGTGTCGCGCCTCTTGTGCCAGGTAGACTGCGAATGGAGAAACAGCCATCAGTGCTGCGGCAATTTGCCCAATCAAGCGTGAGTGGAAGGCTAGCCAGCTTAAACCAAATACGGCTGGGATGGCAGCAACCCCAAACAGCGCAGAGAGCGAT
This sequence comes from Leptolyngbya sp. FACHB-541, assembly GCF_014695875.1. Lineage (NCBI taxonomy): Bacteria > Bacillati > Cyanobacteriota > Cyanophyceae > Leptolyngbyales > Leptolyngbyaceae > Leptolyngbya > Leptolyngbya sp. FACHB-541. The sequence goes on from NZ_JACJPC010000136.1 coordinate 16,124, forward strand.
CGCACTCCCCAAACTGAAACCAATCCTTCCGAGCTAGACCATAACCGCAGCCACCAATGGGTCAAGACAAAATAAAGCGGTGGGTGATTGCTCTCGTTTAATAGATTGCCTATAACCTGTCTAATTCCAGCTTGAGGTTCAACTTGCAGCGGCTGCAGTAAATCATCTAGCGTCACAATTTGATCTAACGCTACTGCTTTAAAGCTGTGTCCCAAGCTGAAAACAATCGTGGAAAACTCATCTGTCCAAAGCGGTTTTGCAGTCAGATTAGTGAAGCGTAGTCCTATTCCAAGGGTCATCCAGACCAGCAACAACAGAGGGTGAAACCACCAACGTTGACTTAAGGCATTCAACTTGCACCACATCAGGCAACTCTGCAAAACACAACTTTTGTAATCCGAAGGTCTAGCTGATGCAGATTTAAGTCTGTTTTGAACTGCTTCAACTTTCAACCTGGCGAGATACTGCTGCTGTCAGGATGGCATGAATAGCAAGGATCTCAACACTTTCTGCATTGAAATATTTGCGGTAGATGACTTTAACCAGCGATAAAAGCCATTGCTAAACGGGCTAAATCTTTTAACGTTCCGCTTCGTTTACAGCTCTTTTAGCAGAATCAAGAGTGCATCTGCCAGGTAATTGTATTCTGCCAGATGGTTGTAGATCTGAGCTGAGACACGAATTAATCGTTTACTAGAGGGATACCAGGGAATAATTGGAACTTCAATGTGAAAGCGATCGCCCAACGCTTCATACAGCGGTTCCCAGTCGCCGTCGGGCAGCGGCACGGTTGCTATTGAGCCAACCATCTCAATAGGGCAGGGTGGAGCAATTTCTAAGGACTGACAGAGCGTTTTCTGAGCTGCGATCGCCAAATTTCGATTGTGTGCCATCAGTTCCGTCCAGCCTCCCGGCAGAATTAAGCCCATAAACCGCAGCGCTTCTGCAACACAGAGATAGGCAGTTGGATCGCCTGTTCCCGCCCAGTCAAATTCCAGATGAAAGCGAGATCGATCCGTGCGCGGTGAATTGGCTCCATGACTGATGGTAAGCGGACGAATAGCGTGCTGTCGATCGCGTCTCACATACAAAAAAGCGCTGCCTTTAGGTGCACACAGCCATTTGTGGCAGTTCCCGGTGTAGTAGGTTGCGCCCAATTCTGCCAGATTCAGCGGAATCATTCCCGGCGCGTGGGCACCATCTACCAGCAGCTCAATTCTTCGTGCGGAGAGTTGCTGCGCCAAGATTTGAATCGGTAATACCAGGCTAGTCTGGCTCACGACGTGATCCAGCAGAACTAGCTTTGTCCGAGGTGAAACTTTGGCTAAGACTGCTTCAACAACCTGATCTGAGGAAGCAATTGGAAAGGGAATATCTGCCACAACCACAGTCGCTCCCGATCGCTCCGCAACGAAGTTCAGAGCATTTCGCGAGGCATTGTACTCCTGATTTGTGGTTAAAAGCTCGTCCTCAGGCTGAAAGGAGAGCGATCGCAACACCGTATTGATGCCGGTCGTGGCATTTTGGACAAACACCAGATCGTCTACCTCTGCGCCAACAAAGTTTGCCAAGGCAGCTCGTGACTGGTCAAGCAACGGTTCTAATTCTTTGACCATGAAGCGTAGGGGCTGCTGCTCTAGCTGCTGTTGGAGCGATCGCTGCTGCTCCAAGACCGCAACGGGACAAGCTCCGAATGAGCCGTGATTCAAAAACGTGACTGCCGGATCGAGTGACCAAAATTTTGAGTACTCAGAAGCAGCAGGTCTGGAAACTGAATGAGAAGTCGAATGCATGGGTTGCAGCCTGAAAACTGCAACCAATCTAGCGAATTAACAAGATTTATCTAAACTCCCCAGGCAGGATTCGAACCTGCGACCAATCGATTAACAGTCGATCGCTCTACCACTGAGCTACTGAGGAACGCGTATTTCATAGTATCGATTAACCAGGCATTTTGGCAAGCTCTAATACAAACTTTTTTTGCTTTCTGCCTTGCCTTGCTTTGGCTAACCTGAGTTTTTGCAACTCAGTCACTTATTCTAACCCTAATCGCATCCGAGCTAGCCGCTGTTGGGCTACTGGATCAAGGGAACTGGAGAGGAAACGGTTGGGCGATCGCCCCTTCCCCCCTCGTTGCTTTCGGCGGACCTTGAGAGCTGCCAACTCGACATCAGCCAATAGCCGCTGCGCCGACATCCATTCTGCCCCAAATCCAACTACCGTAAGCTGCTGTGCCCGATCGGACGTGGCCACAATCAGCCGCTGCTCAAACTTTCGTAAGTCGTTACGAAATAGGGCACAGGTTTTTTCAATATAGGTGTCAGCTGTTTGCTTGTGATCGGTGTAGCAGATTGAAAGGTTTTGAGTCATCATCTCCCGGCTACCGGGACTGCCTTGATACTGAGCATCAAAAACAATGTGTGTGTCAAACCCTTGGAAAGCGCTGTAGCCCACTAGCGACTCGGCTAACTTGCGCCTTGCTGCTTCCAAGCCTTCCGTGTCCCGAACCTGCTGCAACGTAGACCAGGCTCCAATGATGTTGTAGCCATCCACCAGTAAAATTGCTTGTGTTGAGGGGCGTGGCATGGTCAAACACCCAAAATTTCAAAGTAAAACGGCAGTTAAGCAGTTAATGTTTACTTAATAGTTCCAATATAGCGGGTAGCTCTATTACATTGTGTAAACGATTGAACACAAATTCAAATGCTTACCCTAGATTCCCTCATACTTCACTCCCTGACTTTGGATCAGGCGTTGCTTTAGCCGCATCGGGTCGCCCTGATCAACTACCCGACCCTGCTCCAGTAAAAATGCTCCATCACAAAAATTGAGTTCGTCTAGGCGGTGTGTTACCCAAAGAGCGGTTAGCTCTCGGCTTTTAACAAGTTGCTGAACTTGAGCCACCAAGTCAAGCTGACTATCGGGGTCGAGTAGAGCAGTTGGTTCATCTAACAGTAGAACTTCGCAATGGCGGGCGATCGCCCCCGCAATTGCGACTCGCTGCTTTTGTCCACCACTCAAGGCATAGATCGGTCGCCGTTGGAGGCTGAGCAAGTTAACGGCAGTTAGAGCTTCTGCCACCCGCTGTCGAATTTGGGCAATCGGCAAATTTTCCTCAACCAAACCAAACGCTACATCTGCACCTACCGTCGGCATCACCAGCTGATGGTCAGGGTTTTGAAATACGAACCCGACTGGAGGCGACACCCCTATTTCACCAGACTGAGGATGCAGCAAACCCGACAGAATTTTCAGCAAAGTTGATTTGCCGCTGCCGTTGTTGCCAAGCAGCATCCAAAACCCGCCTTTAGGCACTTCCAAAGAGCAAGATTGCAGAACTGGCACTCCAGTTGACCAGTGAAAGCAAAGGTCGCGAACGGCGATCGCAGGTTCAGTCATAGCGCTGACAGTAAAATGACCACTAAAACTTAGCCGAAAAATATACGTAGGGTGGGCAATGCCCACCCTACTCACACTCGTAACTTAAAGATCCTTCAGCAAAACACTTAACCTGCAAATGCAAAGCCAGGAGGTCTGCCCGAAGCGGCTGTAGTGCTGGACTTTTCGGAAATCTGCACCGCTGAGATCTCGCTCACCAACACGCCGACTGTTTTGTCAGGCATCTGCTCACAGGTCAGTTCCAAAATGACCGGATTGCCAGAGCGAATCGCGTCTAGAACTTCCTGATAAACAGTCTTAGCGTCATCCACCGACTTCCGCTGCACCGACAGCGTGACCGGCGTATTCTTCAAAGTCAAATCAATAATGAACATGGGGTTTAGAACTCAAATGCAGTTATGCAAGAACTAATTCTCAGTATCTCAGATGAATCCACGAACCGGGTTGAGCGATCGCCCAACCTTCCCATCTCCAGCAAAATCTCTCAGTAAATTTGAAACTTTAAAAAATTCTAATCTTGCCAAACATCCTTGAAAATTGCCTCTGTTCTTCCGCCTACCAGCAATAGAGCAGTCTAAAACTTAGAAAGGGGGGTGAAAAAAATGAGAAAGTATCGATATAATTAATCACACAGTAAAGAAAAGTAAACTGTGTTCACATTCGATCGCATTTTCTGCTCTGTGTCTATATAAATTTCTACAGGGCTGAAAATCGTAGAAGTGAGCTTGAACTCATTTCTGTAGTTATAACTTTTTGGAGATCTGCGCTATGACCATAGCAATGGGGCGCGCCCAAGCGGAACGAGGATGGTTTGACGTCCTCGACGACTGGCTCAAGCGCGACAGATTCGTCTTCATCGGCTGGTCTGGTCTTTTGCTCTT
>NZ_JACJPC010000137.1:0-10546 GCF_014695875.1 Leptolyngbya sp. FACHB-541
TCAAGCAGTTTCGACGTATTGCAACACGCTATGAGAAACGAGCGGAGAACTATCTTGCCATGCTCACCATTGCTGCAATTCTCTTTTGGTTCTAGGTTTTAAAACACGCCCTAGTAGAGTCTAAGGCAACAGCCTTGTCTCTTGCCGACATCCAGCAGGTATTGGATGAGGAGTTGATTCGGATAGCAGCTTACACTGCTTCCTGTGCTGAATTAGATGCTCGTCCGGTAATAGGGATCTTGGTGGGCACGGCATTGATCAGTGAGACAACTTACCAATCCTGTATCACAGAGGTGGTGGTATGAGATTTAAGGTCTTTTCGCTAGAAGCATTCGTTATACAGAGTTTGATTAAGCAGGGAAAAACCTTACTTGACCAGGACTGGGAGAGGCACAGTGTGAAAATTGAGCTTGGCTTAACTGAGTTAGTTAAGAACCAAATGCGGCAACTTGCTCAGGAGGATCGAGATGATAAACAGATCAATCTTCTTGAGCAGGCAATGCGAGTTGCTGAGCAGAGATTTCAGGAGCAGATGAGTGAGTGTGATCTTCAGCTCTGCTTTGCTGCTTATTGGGCAAGTGTTCGTAAAGCTCTAAAGTTTCCTGCTAAAGAAATTGCTGAATTAGGAGAAAAGTTGAGACAATCAAGGCGTTTAAAGCGGATCAGCGAACGGCAACAGATAACAAGTGCAAATCAAGTACTTTTTGAAGTAATAGAAGTCGGTTTACAAAATGCGATCGAGGGGCTGATTGCTGTTCCCTTGCCTACTGTGCTTGAACTCAATTTGGAAGGAATTAGGCAGAACTATCTTTTGGAGGGGGATTGGTTTCCGTTTCAGGTTTCAGTTGGAAAGTTACAGTTTGTGTTTGATGATGATGGAACAATCTCTGTTTCAACAGAAAACTTTCCTGAGCAACTGTTCCTTAAAGCAAGACAGTTGCTTTTAGATTTAGCAAACCAGTCTTATATCAGTTTAGATTGAGGTGCTGTTAATTGTTGTAGCAGCAATCCCCATTATGAAAATTTAACTGGTATTAATTGGGATATCTAGCTCTCAGCAGCTTGTACTTGTGGTTAAGCAACTCCGGCAACGTATGAAATAAATGGGACAAAATGTTGAGAGCCGCAAGCAACGAGGAGAGATAGCTTGCCGTGCCCGAACTTGTGTTCCAGATTGCAACCCTTAGTCTTGAGGGTGTTGTCATTCTCGTTCTCCACCTTCCATCGAGTGTAACCTGCTGAAATGATCTCTACTACGGTGTCATCAGTAACGGTGTGATTGGTGGCAAACGAATTTTTATACGTCATCGGAGGAAGGGTTCAAACCCTCTTTTCCGTAAGGGAGCGAAAACACCTAGTCTTGAACTATCCAGTTGTTACACTGTTCACTTATCTATCACTCTATAAGGGAATGGAAACGAGGTGTCGTCCAGAAATGGAGAAACTTGAGCTTCGATAACTTTTTGGAGGCTAGTTAAACAGGCAGGGATGAATGCAAACTCTCTTGCCTCAACAATAAACAGCTTGCCAAATGGCAAAGTCAATTCGACCTTCTTCTAAGTTTCATGCTGTACATACTGCGAAGTGTCTGAAGATACTCCGGCTCAGTTTCGATCGTCGTCCAGATATGGTGAGCAAGCGCAAGCCTCTGCTTGTGCTTCTCAGAAGGAAATCTACGATGCTCTCCCTGTGAGAACCAGTGGTTCACTGTTGTCAGCGAGCAGTCACAGATATAAGCCAGTTCTTCCCTTGTTACATCCCAGTGTTTCAGAAACTCATCGAATTCCATGCTGTCATCCTCTATTGGCTGAGGTAAGCTTCTAACGCAGTCCAGTGTCTATGAGCAGGGGTTTGAGGAGCAATAGCCGTTGTCATTTTGTTTGTCATTTTGACAAGTTTAGATTACCATATACTTACAAGGTTAGATTTACCTCTTAACTCGACTTTATCCAAATTCTAGAACCCTTTTCCACTGGTAGTTCTGGCACTTCAGAATATGCTTCTGACTTTTTTCAATGTCGGTGATATCCTATGACGTTTGAAAAATACGAGAGCCTGAGCGAAATCCAGGCTGGGTCTAGAATGACCTCGATCTCAAATGGATAAAGTCGAGCTTAAGGTATGTAGGAAAAATCAAGAGTTAGTGACTGGTGGTGCTGCTTTCAATTCTCTTATTGCCACTAAGTAAGGCATACCTTTCAATTTGATGGGACAGTGTAGATAGGGTCAAAATTCTCAAAGGTTAGAGAAAAACTTGTTAGGGGAAGAGTTATGTCTATCATCACCGTTGAGTGCCTACTAGCTGCTAGCGAAGCGACTCGCCAACATGTATGGTCGCTTATGGTGCAGCATGCAGTTCTTGTAAGAGAGCTTTTGGAAAGAGTTGCCCAGCATCCAGATTTTGAAAAATGGCAGAGTGTAGGCAATCTACCAGCGAAAGCTATAGAACGCCTTGCCAAAGAATCAAGTAATGAAGAAACTCCATTGCTTTCAGACCCACGCTTCAGCCAATTACCTGATCGCTTTTATAGATCAGCGATTTCTACAGTTCAGACTACTTATAAATCATGGCTCGCCCTACAGCATGGACAACAGCAAAAACGCAATAGAAAGCAACTCTGGTTAGATGTCGTGGAAGACGATTTGCTTATGGAACATAATAAGTCGCAACTAGATTTAGTAGTAGAAAAGGCTCGTGAAATTCTATCCCAACTTCTGTTCGAGATGAAAAAGGAAGCCACTGAAGCATCAGGAGAAAAAAAAGACAGAAAGCAAACAGCCTCAGAAAAAACACAAGAGAAAAGAAAATTCATCTCACTACATAAACTGAATAAATTATATAACTCTTCAGAGGATGCCTTAACACGTCGTGCTATTGCCCATCTGGTAAGAAATCATTCTCAAGTGAATGAAGAGGAAGATTTAGATAAAATTCCTTTAAAAATTGAGAAAACCAGAATTGAAATTAAGCGTCTGGATCAACAACTGAAGAGCCAATTGCCAAAGGGAAGAGATCCTTTTGGAGCGCAGTACCAGAAGAATTTAGAGTTTGCTACTGAATTGCCAAGCAACCTTTCAACTTCTGAGGAGAATGGATCAGAATTCATTAAATGGAATGTGGAGGAAGATCAAAGACAAGCCGCTGTTATGAGATTGCCAAAGTCTCTACCCTACCCAATCAATTTTGGTAGCAATACCGATCTCCGATGGTTTCAGGAGACACAGGAGCGTAAAACTCTCAAGGGTAAGAGGACTAACAAACCAAGAAATCAAATTATTGTTCGTTTTCAGGGATTGAAAGAACATAGCTTTAAGATCCTATGCGATCGCCGTCAGTTACCATATTTTCACCAGTTTATGACTGATTGGAAAACATACAAGGAGTTGGATAAGATAGGAAAAACTGACTCAGAGAAGTGTTCTGCTAGCCTATTCTTACTCCGGTCTGCTCGTTTAATCTGGAGAGAGGATAATCGAGTTCCACCCAAAAGCCTTCGAAAGAAGAAAAAGAAACAGAAAAATAATACGGTAGTGGTTTCGGGGAAGGATGTTGGCACTTCTTCAGAAGTCCGAAAAACTGAACCTTGGAATACTCATCGGTTGTATCTTCAATGCTCAATTGATACTCGTTTGCTCACTGCAGAAGGGACGGAGGAGGTACGGCAGGAAGAAATTGATCAGATCACTAAACAGTTAGAGGGTGATTCAGGGGATTCCAGGAAGAAAAAAACTGTTACTGACAAACAGGAGCTAAGTGCTGGGCAAGTAGCGGACAGGAAAAGGAAATCATCTACACTCACCCGACTTAACAATAAGTCTGCTTTCTCACGTCCAGGTAAAAAGTCTTATCAAGGGCAGTCTAATATCTTAGTTGGAGTAAGCTTTAGCCGACATAAGCCTGCTACTGTTGTAGTTTGGGATGCAAAAGAAAACAGGGTATTAGAAACTCAAACTGTGCGCCAATTATTGACTGACCAGAATGTAAAAGTAAAAAAAGGAAATCAAAGCATTGTTCAATTAAGATTTCAGAAATATAGGTTAATTGCTCGTCGTCGGCGATTACTTCGAGATAAATCGCTCCGTTGCAGTCAGGAGCAAAGTCAAGGTGTGTACCAACAATCTGAATCAGGAACAAATTTGGGTCTGTATTTGGACAGACTCTTGGCAGCTAGAATTGTCGAGCTAGCAACTAAATGGAAAGCTGGCAGCATTGTCATACCAAAGATCGAAAACATTCGTGAAAGTATTGAAAGTGAGATAAGAGCAAGAGCTGAGAAGAAGTTTCCTGGCTTGAAGGAAGCTCAAGATAAGTACGCTAAGCAGTTTCGGATAAGCTTTCATCAATGGAGCTATGGTCGCCTTGCTACGGCTATTTGCTGTAGAGCAGAACGTGATGGAATTTTGATCGAAACAGCATGGCAACCATGGTCTGGGGACTTACAGGACAAGGCAAAAGACCTTGCCCAAACTGCCTACTACAATCGAGAGTCTACCGAAAGGTAGAAATAGTTTTCGCACCTTGACAATAGAATTAGAGCAATTCCGCCGCTATCGCATTAGCGAGTGCATAAAATCAGGGTAAGTTTACTGCTCAACGAGCAGGTACTTTCTAGCCCGGTGGTTCTGTTGCTGTATCAACGCTTTGACAACCCATTATAGGTATCAAAGTTCAGCAACAGTTTTCTGTCGCTATGTTGACGACTTGGGTTCTCCATCGCGAGTATCAAAGTCCAGTGACATCTGTAGGCATTGCCTACTGTTCGGGGTCAGGTGTGGCGAGCCTGATACCAGGGAGCAAAGCTCTTTCAGCTATTCGGTTGATAAGGGTGCAGACGTACTGCGTGACAGCCACTAAAGTTTCCCGATCAAGGGGACCTTCCTCAATTTTTGACAAACCCAAGCTAGGTTCAATTTCCCGGTAGGTTTGCTAGAATCCAAATCCTTTTATGTAAGGGTTACAGAACCTTATACCTAAATGATCTTTTCAAACAGAAGAGTTAAGTCCTAAAATCTGTTTGGTTAGGCAGAACAGGTTGTTAAAGCCTGATTGTATTTGGATTTAGCTACCGGGAGTTGCGATTGCCCTTCCGGTATAGGAAGGGTTGAAAGGTATCCGCACCCGTTAAAAGACTTCGGATTTCTAGATTGCGATCGCCCTCCCGGTATCAGAAGGGTTGAAATTATTGATCCGCTGTTCAACTTGCTTCTAGAGATTGTGTTGCGATCGCCCTTCCAGTACTAGTGGGCTGAAATTTCTACGAGTGCGGAATAAGAATCCTGCTTTAGGAGTGTGAGTAATTATGCTTATCCTTCTGTTTGGAAGGTTTGAAAGTAGGAAACTAGCAATACATCGTTCCATTCAGGCTTACCAAATCTGGTTAGTCTAAAGGATGGGCGTTGAAAGAAACATTGACAGCAATATGTCTGCCAATAATCAATGGGCTGTTTGAAGGAAGGTTTGAAAGAGGCAGGGGTCTGCAAAAGTTATCTCACTTCATCATGAGTGGGCTATGGTAGATTAAGTCTTATGTGGCAAAATCAGGAATACGTCCAAATGTCAACTGCGACATTAATTCGTGAAACGTGCCCCAAATTGCCCAAACGACATTAATTCGTGAAATGGGTGTCAAAATTAGCCCAAACGACACGAATTCGTGAAACAAGACAAAGAATTCGTGATTGTACACATGCGACCGTACAAACTACAAAAAGGCGGCACCCAGATTCGAACTGGGGGTAAGGGATTTGCAGTCCCCTGCCTTACCACTTGGCCATGCCGCCGCTCGTTGAATCATCAATATATCAAATTTTGGGTCTTCCGTACCATCTTTACGACTCTTCTAAAACTCTGAAAGACGTTCCTCGCTGAGGCACATCCTTCAATTTTGCTTGGCTGAAGCAAAATTGTAACAAATCGGCGAATTGTGATGTAAATCACAAAAAGATCTGTATGCGATCGCGTTTTTAAGTTTACTTCAAAGTTACTTTATCAAAGCATCATCTTCATTTCTAAAAAATCTTTGCGGCTCTCACCTTAACTGCCATGGTTCCCCCCTCCCCCCTCCTCATTGCTCAGATTACAGACACTCATCTATTTGCGGGCAAGAGTCAGGAATTGCTTGGTTTACAAACTGCCAAATCTCTGAACGCAGTGTTAAGTTGCTTACAAAAATTGCAGCCTCAACCAGACTTACTCTTGTTGACAGGCGATTTGTCTCAAGATGAGACAGTTGAATCCTATTATTGTTTATATCAGTTTTTACTACCTCTAAAAATTCCCGTTTACTGGCTAGCTGGGAACCATGATGTTCCTTCCGTTATGGAGCAGGTTCTGAATACTGCGCCCATCTCAGCCGAAAAAACGTTTCAACGAGGAGGCTGGAATTTTGTGTTACTTAACTCAGCAGTTTCGGGTCGAGTGGACGGCAAGCTCTCCTCCCAAAGCTTGAATTGGCTGGAACAGCAGCTCCAGGCAATTCCCCACCCTACCCTGTTGGCATTGCATCACCCGCCTTTTCCTATTGGTTCAAATTGGATAGACGAAATTAATTTGCAGAACTCAGCAGATCTGTTTGCCGTGCTCGACCGCTATTCTCAGGTCAAGCTAGTACTGTTTGGTCACATTCATCAAGAGTTTGATCACTGGCGGCACAGTGTTCGCTATCTAGGAACTCCCTCGACCTGCGTGCAATTCAAGCCCAACAGCGCAAACTTTGCCCTGGATCAGCTCAAGCCAGGATTTCGATTGCTGTATCTTGATCCAGACGGAAACTACAGTACTCGGGTAGAGCGTATAGACTGTGTTAACCAATTAGACTTTGCTGCAACGGGATACTAAGCTGTTACGCCATCGCTGAACCACAAGCTGTAGTGGAGCGGATAACCAGCTATCGTACTGAGGATAAATCGGTAAACGAGGCAAAAGCTGCCAGCCCGCTTCTACTAAAGTTTGATTCAATGCTGCATCCCGTGGATGAGGGTAGTCCGGATTAACCTCATCTTTGGGGCTAATACCACCTAAATCTCTTGCACCTGCTTCAATGCAAGCAATTAAAAGATCTGCATCAGGAATTAGATTGGGAGGAATTTGAAGGGTAATTTCTGGCGGCAGCATGTCACGGGCGATCGTCACCATTTCCAATAGTTGGTCAATCTTAAAAGCAGCTCCCTGCCAGCTTTGCTGCTGTCCAGGGCTGTGGGGCTGCAAAATTACTTCTTGAATGTGTCCCCAACGCTGGTGGATTTGGGCGATCGCTTCTAATGTTTGCAGGCGATCGGCGACTGTCTCACCAATCCCTAGCAACAGCCCCGTTGTAAAAGGGATACGCAATTCTCCTGCCCACTCCAACTGTTGAAGACGCAGAGCGGGCACCTTACTGGGAGCGTGCCGATGCACGGTCTTGAGCAACTCAGGTGTGACCTGTTCTAGCATTAGCCCCATCGACACATTCACCATTTTAAGCTGAGCTATTTCTGCAAAGCTCAACGGTCCAGCGTTTGTATGAGGCAAAAAACCTAGCGACAGTGCCAACTCACACAGATGATAGATCCGGCGAAACCACTCCTGCCGTCGCGCGCTAAGCGGATGCACTTCACCACTCAAAATCAGGATTTCAATAATTCCCCGATCTTGAAGCCGCTTTAACTGCTCCTCTGCCTGTTGCAAAACTATCCAGTCATCTGTTCCTGGATCGACGCGAAAGTTGCAGTAGGTACAGCGGTTAAAGCATTCGTAGGTTGGCACCACCGTATAAGCGGGGCTATAGGTCACAACCTGAGTAGACAAAACCGATTCCCCTAAAACATCAGCAGCCTGTCCTGCCCTTGATGGCTGCGCCTCTTAGCATAGACGTTTTTGATGTGGGTTTTCACGGTATTCAAACTAATGCGTAAAGCTTCAGCAATCTCCTGATAGCTATATTCCTGACGCAGCAGTAACCAAATTTCAGCTTCTCGCTCCGTCAAGTCATACTTGCGGCGCTCAATCCAAAGCTCTTCCTGCAAAACTTCGTTATGGCTCTCAATCAGAAGCAGGATGAACTGACGATTGACAGGACTAGCGTTCTCACCATGAGCAGGTTTTGGGTTAAACCAGCGCGCTCGAATACGGAGTCGTAGTCCTGTAGAAGTTTCACTTTCTACAATTAGAACGTGTTCCTCTGAACCAGACTTCCTAATTAAGCGGTGGCAAATTTCAGCTAGCGCAGAGGGCAAAATACTGAGTTCACAATCGTTCTGGGTGAGCTGTTGACAAAGTTCTCTAGCCTTGAGATTGAGGTGAACCAAACGCATATTTGGGGCAACAACAATTACTCCCTCTGGCAATAAATCAACCAAAGCACCCCAAAATTCACTCGAATCAGTAGAGTCAGTTGAAAGAATTTCTACTCTAGGAGGTTCAGATTTCGGGGCAGGCTTGTTTGAGACAAGCTTATTTGGGGCAAGCTTAGAAGGCTTTAAGCCAGCATTTGCTTTGTTGAAAAGAGGCTTTGTTGACAAACCGTACTCAACTGAAGAATGCATCGTAACAAATGATTCTTGAGAGGTGGGGCAAAGACGGATTGACATAGGTTTAGTACTCATCAGGCTTTGAGGTCATTCTGCTGGTTGCAAAAGTGAACTCGCAATGAGCTGGCCGTAAGTAGCCCTAGTAGGGTGAAGTTAGCACATATAAGCTGAAGTGGGGTGAAGCGCACTGAAGCAGTGTGAAGTTTTTCTATAGTTACGGCAATCTGTCCGCGAAAACGCGGAATAATGGCGGATGTAAAATTAGTGGATCGGGTTGCTCTGCAATATCCAATCCTTGAATATCTACCGAAAGCTCGCTCTGCTAACGGGTCAATCTCGTTTGCCCAGTAGAGTTACTTGGCAGAACTATGTTCTGCCTCATTGCTGAGTGGAATAGCTTGTAGACTTACAGCGTTTGTGGTGAAAGCCGTCCACTTTCCGAAAGAGAATCACTTGGAAGTGGATCAACCGCTGTTGTCTACAACTCGATCCTATCCATCAGGTAAAACGCTCAGTTTGGGTTGCTTAATCAGGTGATGTTTAGATTATCGAACTGAAGCTTGTGAAGTGGCTCACCCGTTTGGGTACATTCGATACTTAAAATTACACGTTTTTTTGTAATGCGATCGCAAATCCTCATAACAGACAGCGGAAATAAATATGGTTTCTGTTTCTCAACCGATGGTTAACCCAGAGTCACTAGATCGGTGGTTTCCAATAGAACGGCAACGCAGCTATATCACCGCTTTACAAGAAAGAGGGGGACTAACGCGCCTTCGAGCAGAATATTTTGTCAAACTGTGGGCGTACTTGCTATTGAAGTCGCAGCAGGAGCGAGGGGAGTCGTTAGACCAACCGCTTACTCGACTTTATCCGATGACGGAAATGATTCCCTGTACCCACCGAGAAGCAGCAGAGCTATTTTATGGTCAACAGGAAAAAGGGAGCGATCGCGCTGCAGGAATGATGCTCGATCGCTTGATTGGTCTAGGTTTGTTAGAAAAACGATTTGATGGACAAACGCTCTGTTTGAGAATTCGAGACCTACCAGAGCTAATCTTTGCTGAGCAGTCTGAATCTCTAGAATCCGTCCAGCTTTACCCGGATGCTTTTAATCCACGAACTGACGTTATTCCGGTTGCTAACCTATTTATCAAAAACTACACCGAAATTCTTCGAGATGTTTCTGCTGCCGCAGCCGCTCGCAAAACCGCTAAGTGCTTGAGAAACTGGTCACAGAACTATTCTGCTTGCATGAGAGTTTTACGCAGATCGGACAACCTGAACCCAGTCGGCATCAGTATTTTCTATCCGGTCAGCAGTGAATCAGAAGATAGTTTCTTCTTGCCGCCCAGCCGCAACTTCTTTTTGACAGCCGATACCGATGTCGATCCGTTTAAGATGGCTGCTCCCGGGGATCTGGACTGCACTTCTGTCTTCATTCGCGCTTGGATCATTGACACTCCCTACATGCAGGGACAGCACATCTACAGTTTTTTGAAGGATGCTCAGCAAACCCTGGCTCAAATGCAGAACGATTTTCCGAATCTTTGTGATTTGTACTCGCTGGTCGTTAGCCCTTCCTGTGAAGAGTTGCGGCAGGCGTTAGGTTTTCAGAAAACGCATCAGGAATCTCAGCGTTCTTATTACAGAGCTTATCTAGCGCTAGATCATTTCCTGGCTCTAGACATTAAGCAAGCTTTGAGTACTTTAAAGCCCAAGACTGCAAGAGCAGAGTAGGTTTGAGTCTTTGGGTCACAGCTTCATTGCACTGTATTTAATGAGAATCTCCTGTCAAACTTTACAAAAAGCAACGAAAGTCTTATACTCCTAATACGACGCAATTATCTGATGCGTCCTCTTACTTAACCAAGCACTCAATAACTATGACAACGACTCTACAGCGGCGCGAGAGCGCATCACTGTGGGAGCAGTTCTGCAACTGGGTGACCAGCACCGACAACCGCCTGTACGTAGGCTGGTTCGGCGTTCTGATGATCCCCACCCTGCTCTCTGCCACCATCTGCTTCATCATCGC
>NZ_JACJPC010000138.1:0-41136 GCF_014695875.1 Leptolyngbya sp. FACHB-541
TTGTTGATTGGTTAGGTCTTTGCGTGAAATTGGATTGCGTGTAACCAAGATTGGTTTGTTGTCTTTGAAATACTCCTACTCCCATTTTAGCTGGGTTTTAAAACACGCCCTAGCACCATAAGAATCTGACAAACCGTCGTAAGAATCTGAAAGCGGTTAAGTATTAGTGTTTACTACACTGCAGGTAGAGAAGACAGAATGGATTAATAGTGAATGGCGGAGTGTGCTGGTGTAAATCAATTTCTGTTTATGACACAACTCATTAATGAACGGAGATTGATCAGCAGAAATAGTCTTGCGTCTCCCAATAAGGAAAAGAAACAACTCATGACACAACATCAAAATACAGTACTTTGGCTACTTCTGGAGCTGTCGAGGACGATCGATCGGCATGGGAATGATGAACATCAAAGTAGTCAAAACCGATTATCGTTCTTTATCTTTTCTGATGGCAGGTTTGCGTGGCTCCATTGGATACTACCTGAGCAGCCTCATCTTTTGGGTAGGGTGTCTCTGGTTTTTTGTGGATACACAGCAGCAGACTTGGCACGACAAGATTTTTAATACGATCGTGTTGGAAGGGTAGATGAAAGGAAATGATGAGGCATTTTACCCGGTTCACTTTACTGTATTTAGCAGCGAGAGTTTGCCTAACCGCGATCGCACTTCAGCTTCCTAACATCACCTCAAACACTAAAACAATTCTGCTCGTGAATGCTGGATTGTTATACCTTTGTGCTATCCTCAGCCCCTTCCCGTTTTGGCATCGAAGTCAAGCAGGACTACCTCAAGATCGAAATTCCATCATGCCTCGGGTCATTATTGCATTGATGCTTATTATCACAATTTCCGACCTGGTGCATCGCAACTGGACACTGGAATCTATTGCAAGAGCGTTTTTAGTCCTACTGGCCATCTTGGGACAGACAGAAAAACTCTTTATCAGAAGCCAAATTCGGAGTCATCTTGATAACTAGAGCAAGCACCGGATGAGGACGGACTAAGGAAGAAGATTAATCGTTATTGCGATCGAGTGCGTTTAAAACAACTACAGCGCCATTACACATAAACTCAATAGGAATAATTTCATGATGCAATATTTCTGGTTTTTTGGTTCTTGCCTCACCATCCTTGCCGATCACACCACAACCGGAGGGCAGTATGATCTGATCGAAGGTTACTTTCCACCTGGCTCACAGACTCCTCCTCATCGCCACACGCGCTATTCTGAACAACTCTACGTGCTGGAAGGAGAATTCACGATTTGGGCAGGTGAGCAAGAATTAGTACTCAGCACAGGTGAAAACTTTCTGATTCCAGCCGGCACACCTCACGTCGTTGCCGCACTCGGCGACCAACCAGCGAATGGATTGATGATTGCTGCGCCCAGTGCCTTTGCTCGATTAATTGCAGCCGTAGGAACGCAGAATAGAACGGACATACCAAATATCGAGTTGTTCGATCGCATTTCTGCCGACATTGGCGATGAGATTTTAGGTTCGCCCGGAACTTTACCCTCTGCTAGCACAGAAACGTAGTCAATCACCATTTATAACGCTTTACTCCTCTTTTGTCAGCGAACTAGAAACATGAACACTTACACTTCGTCTAGTCTTTTGGATGTGATTATTGTGGGTGCAGGTCCAACCGGACTTAGTGCTGCTCTGCTGTTGGGGCGATCGCGCAAACAGGTTCTCGTCATCGATTCTGGTCAACTCCGCAATGCTGTATCTCACGCAGCAAACGGCTTCTTTTCCAGAGATGGAATTGCACCTTCAGAACTGTTGCAAATCGGACGTGAGCAGTTGCACAAGTATAAAAATGTGAGATTTCAGACAGGTAAAGTAATCGATGCCAAGCCGCTTGGAACAGAGAAGGATGATCGCTTTCAAATCACACTCGATTCGGGTGAGCAATTCACCACGCGAAAATTGCTGTTAGCGACGGGTGTAACAGATAAGTTGCCTGCGATCGCAGGCTTTGCAGAACTATGGGGAACGGGTGTGTTTCACTGCCCCTACTGTCACGGCTGGGAAGTTCAAGATCAACCGCTGGCAATCTATGGCAAAGGTGCAACAGGGTTTGAAATGGCGCAACATCTCACAGGCTGGAGCCGTGATCTAATCCTTTGTTCAAATGGTAACGCGGAATTAAGTGAGGACCAACGAAACCAATTATCAACGTGGGGAGTTGAACTTCGCGAGGAAAAGATTGCCCGGCTGGAGCAAGAAAACGGAGCATTAACTGGAATTGCGCTGACTACTGGTGAGGTGATGTAGAGCGAAGAAATAAGTGTCACAACCGAAGAAATAAATGTCACAACCGCTTTTTGCCTCAAAGCTTTACAGAGTAAGACTTTGAGGTTTTTTAGTCGCCAATTTTTAGAGAAAACGCCACCGAAGAATTACGTGTCATTTCGTGAGGCTACCGAAGGAATAAATGTCATTTCGTTAATCATTGCTTGAAACTCCTATTCTGCAAGGGCTTTAGCGTTTTCTGCGATCACCGAAGAATTTCATGTCACTTCGTTAGCTTAGAAGCTAAAACCTATATGCAACAGTAATTTCAGGCTTTTCTGGCTTAAGCGAAGAATTACGTGTCATTTCGTTGGAGCCGTTTTCCTTCACGCTGAGATCGCCTATCACTCATGAAATAATCCTACGAGTAGATTCTATGTTGGAATCGATTGCTTTGTTTAGGGAGTTGTCGCTGAGTGGCTACCCATCCTCACTCTGATCCTAGGGAAGAAAATTTGTCTTATCTTGTATGATTGCAACCGCTACGCTACAACTTCCAGACCCAATTTACCAGTGACTCGTTGATACAGCGATCGCATTCGAATAGGTCATGCTCCATCGCTGAAAGTAGTAGCCCCCGGACTTGAATGCTCTTCACATTGGTGCAGACAAGACGACATGATCATGCGAATAGCATCAATGGTGAACGCGTCCATGGGGTTATGCAGTTTGAGATGAGGCTAACCCAATGTGATAAACCCCTCAAAAGAGGGAACTCTAATTCTAAAGCAATCCTGCTGTGGGATGTAAAGGTTCCTTGCAGTTGCTCTTGTCATAGTACTGTCACAACAATAAGTCCTTCTATTCAATGAATACTTCTAGAAGCGCTGTCATTGACCAAATCATTGAGAAACGTAAACCGCTTGCAAAAAAGATTCAGCAAATTGAAGCTAACTTGGAATTTTTAGCAGACAAGTTAGGACGTCTTGAAGCTTACCGACAGGCTGTGCTTGGGCAAGCTAAAAGTCAAGTGGTTAGGCAACGTTTAGAGATGGTCAACATTTCACGTTGCAAAGACAGTATCTCTAACGAGCTAAAAACTTTAAGGAAGCTGAGAAACCGGTTTGATAGACCTACACTCAATGTTGGCGTTATCGGGCGAATGGGGCAGGGCAAAAGTACTTTGCTACAAAGCTTTAGCGGATTGACCGATGTTGAGATCCCGGCAAGAGTGGGACGAGCTTGCACCGCAGTTCGAAGTGTTTTATACAATCACGAGGGTGCGACTCAAGTTTCAGTTGTTTTACATTCAGAAGAATCATTTTTACGGGACGTTATTCATGAATATTGGCAAGAGCTAGGTTGGAATGAAGCACCTGTAAATCTGAATGCATTTGCATATAATCGATTGCCAGACTTGGTAGATGATGATGCGCTGAAGATTGAGGTTTACAAGCATCTCAAAGATTATCATGAGCATGTAGATAAGTATCGATCGCTCCTACAAGCGGACATACAACCTAGAAAAAAAGAAATTTCTAAACAGGAAATTGAAGAGTACGTTACTCAACAGAGGGATAGCCAAAATCAGTTAACGACGTTCAAGCATTTAGCAGTAAAGGAAGTGAAAATTAACTGCTGCTTTAGCAATGAGGATGTTGGTAAAATCGCACTGGTTGACGTTCCTGGTTTAGGAGATACTAAGTTGGGTGACGAGGCTCTAATGCTAAGAACTCTAGGGCAAGAAGTAGATGTTGTCCTGTTTGTGCGTAGACCCGACCCAATCCGGTACCAGTGGGAAAAAGAAGATGCGGTCTTGTATCGCAATGCTGCGAGAGAGCTCAACCAGATCGCTCAACGAGCATTCATGGTATTGAATCATCAATCTAGTGCTGGTGACAACTTGAGTGGTTGCAAGGAGTTACAAAAAGCTATTTCATTTGATGTTGTTGAATGTTTGATTGTTGATTGTTCAAATCATGAAGCATCCAATCAACTGTTGGATGCTGTTTTGACACATCTAACCAATCCTGATCTTCGTCTTGATGAAGAATATTTTCAGTCTGTGTGCAAGAGTAGTTTGCAGCAAATTCAGGAGGACGTGATTGCAGAGTTAGAAAAAGCACGGCAGGGGTATGAGAGCTCAAGTTTTGCTGAGGAAGAACGCGTTGACGATCTGTTTGAGGAATTTTGGGAGGCATTGGCCGGAAGTTTGAAGGCGAAATTGGGTGAGATTCGCAGTCGGCGTAATGACCCTGATCCCGCATTTAAGAAGCAGATGGAGGAAACACTGCAACATTGTCGGGAAGATACAGGTGTTCCACCTCTAAGTACTATTCAAGGCTGGATTGATAGCAAAGGAGGACCTCAAACAGCCTATGAATTGTGCCTCAACGAAGTTCGTTTGATGCTCTCGCAAAAATTTATTTCGCTGGATCAGGGCTTAAAGCAATCCCTAAATCAGGCAAAGGGTGAAATGGCTACTGCACTGGCTACCGCCAGTGGTTTATCAGGGCTTTCACAGGCAAAAGGAGCTGAGTTTCTGAACGAGGTTGCTCAACAAATTCCTAACGATCTGCACATCTTGAAAGAAGTCTTTCAAACCTTTGCAGGATTTGACCTTCTATATCGTGGGATGATTCAGCATCGCATTCGCCCCCAACTTGATCCCCTTACCCCTGGCGCACTTAACTGTCCTCAAATTTCTAAATCGCCTACCGCACAGGATATTTTGGAAACTTTAGGAGAATTACAGAAAGAAGCCGTTTACAACTGTGAGCAAGCGTTGAAAGGCTCGCACGAAACAAAGGGATTACTGGAAGAACCAAGCCAAGCTGTGTTTGCGATCGCAGAGGAATTTGTAGATGGGGTGCTGTGGGCAAAAGATGTTAAAGCCCAATGGAAAAAATTCTTGCGACGAGTCCGTACTAAGGTTTGGACTGGTGAATTTGAAGTCTTTGAAGCCTGGAAAGAATGGCAAAGACTGATTGAGCGTGTTGAAGACGCGAATAAATTGCTCCTCAACGATCTTCTAAATTGAGTAAAGGGTATTTGCAATGACAGAGATAAAGATCACGATGCTGGGACCCAGTAGTGTCGGCAAGACAAGCCTGCTTACTGCTATGTACGAGCAGTTTAAGGATGTTGCTAGTGGGACTAGGTTACAGTTAACTCCGGTAGGTGATAGTGGAATTCTTTTACAAGACCGATTGAGCGAACTTAAAAACCTTCCTGACACATTTACCAGTATTAAAGCTGAAGGAGGGATATCAAACTCTAATAAAGTTTCAGTATTTAAGTTTGACTTAGGGAAACGGGGTAAAAACAACTCGTTACTAACCCTACAATTTCTGGATTACCCCGGTGGTTACCATAAAGATAAACAGGAATATCTCACTCAACAATTGACTGAGTGTGTTGCAGTACTAGTTGCAATCGATGCCACAGCACTTATGGAAGAGGGTGGTCGCTGGCATGATTCGGTTAACCGACCGCAACAGATTACTGAGTTATTCGAGAATACTTACATAAATTTGGATTCACCTCGATTAGTTATTCTAGCACCTGTCAAGTGTGAGAAATATTTGCAAGACAGTGAATCGCTTCGCAAGTTGCACAAAGCAATTCGAGAGAGCTATAAGAACTTACTCAATCATCTTCGTTCAGAAGAATTGCTAACAAAAGTTGCAGTTGTAGTTACACCCGTACAAACTGTTGGTAGTGTTTTCTTCTCTCGTATTGATGTAATTGAGGAATCTCCTCAATTTGTGTTCCGCAAGCCAAATGCAGCTGCTAAATACAATCCAAAAGGTAGCGAGCAACCCCTACGCTACTTACTGAGCTTTCTCCTGAAACGTTATGACGAGCAGCGGGCATGGGGATTCTTCAAATTAATTCTTGCCCTCCTCAATAGAGATACAGAGTTTAAGGATGCAATTCGTCAATTTACATTTGCTTGCGTAAGAGATAGTAGCTCTGAAGTAGTGCAGGGGCAACTTCTGCTGACTGTTGATTAGGAGGGTGAGATGCAAATTTTTATTCAAAGTCGTGGCTTTTCACGGGAGCAGGACTATACCTGGCTAAAGCTTAACCAATCTGGGATAGAGCCTTTAGATCCACCTTTGTACTCATCAATGATCGATTCTATAGAACTGAGGGATTTCTCAGTAGTACTGGGAAGATGGAATGGTCAGATCTGCTTACTGGTAGCGGGACTGAAAAGTGATCGCAAGGATATTGCCCACCGCCCGATCAGGAATTCGGTGATGTGGATTAGCCAAGATTCTGAGGATGAGTCTGCATTCCGAGCACTAGCTGCCTATGCCTTGAAAAGCCAGATATCGACATCTTCTAACCGATCCCTACAGCGAGATGTAGATAAAGTAGTACAGGTCGCAGAAAACTATGGATTTCAGTCTTCATTTTCTGCTCTACAGCCTGAAGAATTTGCTGCATCCAGCATTTCTGAGCCTAAAACTAAACTTGAAATAAATGACGATGACAGATGCACAGCAGATAAAATTAACAAGATTGCTGAACAGATTGAAAAGTGCTATTTGCCCCAAAACAACCAAAACTTAATTTTTATTTTTACATCCTCAACATCTCTAAAGAAATTGGATGAGCCACAGAATTGGCGAGTAATTAGGAAATCATCTAGTACATTAACTACTCCCCGTAAAGTCATGCCGTCTGCAATATCTTTAGATCAAGAAAATACAGCTATCTCTAATCTAAAAGATTTTTTGATTAAAGCCCTTTTTCCATCATTAGTTTCTGCAGCATTAACAGCGATTATATTTTTAGCGCCCCCTATTAGGAACTGGTTGGCCTCACCTTGTCCATCTTTGCCTAGTTCTGCGGCAGTAACTTTTAGCGGACAGCCAGTTTTTGCAGGACTAACTATTCCTTTGGTCATTGAAGGAACGGACTCTCGAATCAAGAAGTTAGTTTTGATTCGAGATCATAAGGAAAGCCGGGAAGTAGGTTTAAAGTCTAGTGGGTTTTATGAATATCCTGGATTTCAAACTGAAGGAAAGCATTATTTGACTCTGCAAGGGCTTGATAATGAAGGTAATGTAATCGGTGAGCAGACAAGGGAATATATAGTCCAAAAGCTCTCAGTCATTAAACGATAGATATTGTCTCTACACAAAATCTAAGGTAAAGAAGAACCTAGAAGTTCTACACTCTATTGGTTTTGAGTTTCACCAATTTCCCAAAAGATTACGTGTCATTTCATGGAGGCAACTCCACCTTCCGTTGGTAATTACCTACCATTGACGCTAAATCTACTCTTTCATGAGGCTTTTTAGGTGTAAGGTACTATGTTCTTTCAGCTGGTACTCGCTGACTGGCTTTCCGTCTTCAAGATGCTCCCGGTAGAATATGAGGAGATAAACTTGTTGTCCTCGTATGACTGCAACTGTCACATTGCAACTTCCAGATCCTATCTATCAGCGATTGGTCAATACGGCGATCGCAACCGGGCGATCGCTTGAAGAGGTCATGCTTCATGCGCTGAAAGTCGGTAGTCCTCCAGATTGGGAGAATGCACCCGATGAGTTCAAGGCAGATTTAGCCGCTCTTGACCGTTTGGAAGATGAGGCTCTATGGAAAGTTGCCACCGGTCGCAAGACTGAGGAGGAGATGGCACGGCATTTCGAGTTGTTGGAGCGTAACAAGGAACACACTCTTACCCCAGCAGAACAGGTGGAGTTGGTAGAACTGCGATCGCAGGCGGATCTTTTCATGTTACGGAAAGCCCATGCTGCTGCTCTTTTACGTTGGCGTGGTCATCGTGTTCCCCATCTCTAATTACTTGTGTCTGCCTATATTCCTGAATCTTTAAGGACTCAAATTCGAGAGGGCGATCGCCATCGCTGCTGCTACTGCTTGACTAGCGAAGCCAATAGCGGTCTTCCGATAAGCTTTGACCACATTCATCCTCAGTCCAAAGGCGGGAACACTTCCTTTGAAAATGTTTGCTTGGCTTGTCGCTCCTGCAGTGAGTACAAATCCGACTTGACCAAGCCCAGGATCCGCTCACTGGGGAAATCGTTCCCTTGTTTAATCCGAGGGCACAGCAGTGGTCAGAACACTTCGCTTGGAGCCTAGATGCAACTACGAGTGGAGGGGCAAACGCCAGTCGGACGAGCCACGATTGCTGCATTACGGATGAACAATTCGGTCATCGTGGCTGCTCGTTCGCGTTGGGTTATTAGTGGTTGGCATCCTCCTACAATTCAGTGAAAGTTTTTTCCTGCCTGCCACTGACAAATTCAAACGCTCTACAACTGTGTGTTGGAGGTAAACCGATTAGGCTGGTAGTGTTGGACCGGGAGGGCGATCGCTAGGATCAAGTTATGGGTCACTGTTCCCCATCATCCACTGATTACTAAACAATGCCGCAGCCCTGTGAACCTTGCCAGCGAGAGATGTCCAATCTCACCGAACACCACCTGATTCCTCGTCAAAAGACGAAACGCAAGGGTCTTGACCCCAGCCCCACAATTCAAATTTGCTCTGCCTGCCACCGACAAATCCATACGCTCTACGACAACTCCCATCTGGCACTGCACTTGAATACGTTAGAGAAGCTGAAGCAAGACCCGCAGCTACAGAAATTTTTCGTCTGGGTTCACCAGCAAGACCCGAATAAGCGAGTGAAGATAGATCGAAAGCGTGACCCCTGCTGAAGCCGTTAAAATTGGTTCTAGATTGGCAATCTGTCGCGGGTGAACTGGAGTAGTGAGTTTCACGGCTTCGGTTCGCCTCACCGTTCAAGGAAAGCTGTTTTGCTCACATTGTTGGGGCGATCGTCGAGAAGAAATGGCTTTTCACGTCTGACCATGAATCGCTAACTTCGAGATATTGGCTGAATTTCTAAATCCTGAAGATTGATTTTGCGTTACACCAGTAGGTGGTGTTTGAACGTTGGCTGAAGCCCGTGAAATTAAACTATAAACGCTGGGGACTGCTGATACTCGCAATTCTGCTGGTTGTTTTGTCCTGGGTAGGTATCGCGATCGCTCGATCTGGGCTGGAGGTGCGATCGTTCCAAAAAGAGGGTATTCCTCTGCTCTACCTGGCTCTTCAAGGGGCAAGTGAAGTCCCAGGAGTGTTGGTTGCACAT
Organism: Leptolyngbya sp. FACHB-541; assembly: GCF_014695875.1. Lineage (NCBI taxonomy): Bacteria > Bacillati > Cyanobacteriota > Cyanophyceae > Leptolyngbyales > Leptolyngbyaceae > Leptolyngbya > Leptolyngbya sp. FACHB-541. The sequence continues at coordinate 9,373 of NZ_JACJPC010000138.1, forward strand.
GGGTTTGCAGGCTCTAAACAGTTAATGTTGGGGTATGGACACGTCCTGGCTCATGCAGGTTATGCGGTCATGCTCTGGGATTTTGATGGACATGGCGCGAACGGGACTCGTTTACAGCGTTATGAGCTACAGCAGAATCTGGATGTCGCTTTGCAAGCTCTCCTAGAACAACCCCAGGTTGACCCAAGTCGCTTGGCATTGCTAGGGCACTCGATGGGCAGCGGCATTGTGATGAATGCTGGCATTCGTGAGCGAGATCGCTTTGCGGCGACCGTTGCGGTTTCTCCAATGGGGGGAATGTAACTCCCCAATCTCCCCGAAATCTGCAACTACAGGCAGGGAGTGGAGAGGGACGATTTGTGGGCAATGCCGAGCGATTGCTGGCACAGGCGGGGGGAGATAACACAAACTTGGCAACAGGGCAGGGGCGAGAACTGGTGGTCATTCCGGGTGTCGAACATATCACAATCCTGTTTAGTGATGGTAGTCATCAGGCAGCACTACGGTGGCTGGATGCAACGTTTGGGGGAGCAAATGGTAGCCAGTATCGCGATTTGACGAGTCAACGCTATCGCGACCGCCGCATGGCTTGGTATGGACTACACCTGTTAGTTTGGTTAATCGGATTAGCAGCAATCTCACCCTTCCTAATTCACCCTCCATTGATAGCCACAAAAATAGCTCCTATTCGACGATGGGCAGGCTTAATCCTTGCTCCGCTGGCGGCAACCGCAGGGTTAGTCGTGCTGAGTCAGCAGTTTGAACTCCAGAATTTGGGTGGTGTTCAAGTTGGTGGAGCAGTTGGAGTCTGGTTTTTGATTGCTGGATTCACCTGGCTGGGAGTGCTAGCGCGTCTACCTCGCCCTACCCTTCCTGCCGTTGGGCTGGGAGTTGTGCTGTTTATCATCCTCTAGATTGCCTTTGGTGCATTGGCGCAGACGACTTGGCTTCAGTGGTGGCTGATTCCAATTCGACTCAAAGTGTGGGTGCCCGTGGCGATCGCCTGTTTCCCCTGGTTTTTGGCAGCGGGAATCGTGCAAGAGAATATTGGGGTTGGCAAACGCATTCTCTGGTGGCTGGGACAGAGCGTCGTCCTGATTGGTGGCTTCGTGTTGACACTCAACTTTCTACCTCAATTGGGATTTATGCTTTTGCTGTTGCCGCTATTTCCACCACTGATGGGAATCTTGTCTCTGGTTGCTAGTTTGTTGAATCGAGCATGGGTCTACGCAATCGGCTCTGCTTTATTCTTCGGTTGGTTGCTGGCAGCAGGTTTTTCCCTCTCTGCTTGACATCAGCAGAATTGATTGTGGAAGCGATCGCAGCACAATAGTCAGTCATTTCACTGCAATCGCGCTTCTGCTCCAAACCATAATGCGATTGAGAACATCCATAACTTTATTACGGCAACGGTTATGGCTCTTCCGACGGGAGTAACGACTGAAGAGAGGTTAGTAATTCAGGCAGTTTGTTTTGAATCACATCCCAAACGACATCGAGATCAACCTGATCGTACTCATGAACAATAACATCCCGCATTCCTGCAATTTCTCGCCAGGGAACTTCTGGATGTTGCTGACGAAAGTCCTGAGACAACCGTTTGGTTGCTTCACCAATAATCGTAATTTGATAGAGAATTGCAGATACTTTTTCGTCGTTTATTTCGAGACTGGCACGATCGCAATCAGCGGCATAGCGCAAAACTCGCCTGACTGCTCGTTCAATATCAATTAAGGATTCGTTATCGCGTGGCATAGACAACTTGTGCAGATTCGAGAATATTTTTGCGTCGTAGCCAGTTCTCGCTGCGTTCGATCGCCGCTTTGACAATAAAATCGACTTTACGACCGAAGATGATTTGTAGCTCGTCTTTCATTTGCAGGGTTTCAGATAACCCTCGTTTTGCTTCTGGTGCGAAAGTGACTAACACATCAATGTCACTATCAGGACGAAAATCATCTCGCAGAATAGAACCAAATAAGGCGAACTCGATAATCTGCCAGCGATCGCAAAATTTTTGAATTTGTTCTATTGGCAGTTCAATACTATTTTGGGTCTTCATAGCTTTACCTCTCCATCATCTGTAGACAAATCAGCACGAGTAGAAGGAGAACCATACCATGCGTGATAAAAGTCTAGATATCTCATGTTTTGAGCACAATGCCAAACTATATCAGTGTAAGATTCATACTGTAAAAGGTTGGCGTCAATGCTAGCAAGAAAACTTTCATTTGATAAAAAATTTCTCTTTAAAGTTCTAATTATTTCTGTAAAATTTTCACGTCTAAGCTCCTTTTTAATTTCTCCAGTAATTCTGTTAACATCCCAATCATCACTACAATTTTCAATTTCACAAATTAAACTATTGATGTTAATAGTAGAGCTTTCCTTAGTTGAATAACTTTCAAGGAAAGATTGAGTCTGATCGACTTCTGGAGTATGTGTATACATGACGACTTCATAAACGCGCTCATGTTCATCAACAGCAGCCATAGCTTCTTGATGTTCCGGGGCAATTTTAAGTAAAACTCCGGCAGCAAGAGCACGGTTCCAAAAATCCCTACTCGTTTGAAGTATCTGTATCAAAAACTCTATAATTTCTGGGCTTTTCTTTCCATTTCTCTCAAAGTAAGCGAGGATTTCACGTAAAACATTTTCAGGGATTCCTCGATTTACTAAACCAATAAGTTTTTTAATGACTTGTTCCTGATCAAGTCTCCTAAGTAACTCTCTAGCTGATCTTTCAACAGGTTTAATTGATTTTATAGAAGTTCTATTTTCAGGGTTTGAAATTCCAAAACTCAAATTTATTGTGTTATCTATCATTAAATTGTCAATCCTTTCTAGCAGTAATCTCATCTCATTGGAAGAGTTATCCAAAATTTTACTTTTGATACATTGAATGCCAATCGCAGCAAAAAATCTTGCTTGTAAAGTATAATAAATCCAACACTCCTCCTCAAACTCAATAAGCTCTAGAGTAGTTTCAACTTTTAGTCCAGTTTGAATATTGTCTATATCCATGTACAGCAGAAAAACTTCATTCCACTGCGATTCAAAAATTCGATAAGTTCCTTCATCTGGATTATGAGGAACATGGTTTAGGAAGAAATGCCAATCACCAATTACCAATGCTGCAAAGTATTCTTGAAACGTAGGATGGAAAAAGGCATAGACACTTTCGAGCGGATTTTCTTCTGCAACGCCAATACAATTGAGCCAACCAAGTTGGAGCGCAAGATAAAACAGTGAATCCTCATCATCGGTAGCACCAAGAAACCTGTTGACAAACCTCTCTCGTAGACGAAAGCGAGAACTTTTCTGATCAATTGCTTCTTTCGCCAGTTTTCCTAAAGCACGGTTCAATTCTTCACGCTTGGCTGCACTTAATTGTATTGGAACCTTGCCCTTATTCCATTCATAAAACGTATCCATAAACCACTCATACAGTTCAGCTTTTGTTTCCGGGAGTTCACCTTGCCGCAGTTGCCAACTGTAACAGAGCAAGGTCAAGCGCAATGGATTTTTCACCATATCCTGAATTCGTTCTCTGCCCGGTTGTTCCAACGCTACCTTCAGCTTTTGCTGTAATGCTGGTTCAGTTGCAAACCATTTATCAACAAGCTGATGCACTTCGGTTGGGTACTCAAAATCTAGATTGCGGTACACATCGAAACCATCAAGTGCATTCTTCCCCGTATCCCACACATTTAACCGACAGGTTAGAACAACCCGCACATTCTGCAACCAGCCCTCACGCATCTGAGTAGCAATCTGGTAAAGTGCATCCGAAATTGCCATTTCATCCACACCATCCAGCAACAACCAAACCTTCCCGGTTTTGAGCAGTTGCTCCAGTTCATCTCGGTGCTCTGGCGAGACTTCTAGCTCCTGAATTGCTGTTTGCAGCCAGTCACCCAGTAAACACTCTCTTAGTTTTCTTGTTCCTACTTCTGCTAACGGAATCCAAATGGGTATTCCATCGGTTTCCTCTAGAATCCAATCTTCAATTTTCTGAAGTTGGGTTGTCTTTCCGGCTCCAGGTTCCCCAATAATTGCAATACGCTCTCCTTGGCTATGCTTACTTTGCCGTTGCCGCAATACTTGTTCAAAAAAGTCCTTTGGGGTAATGGGTATAATCTTCTCCTCATAAAGTTCTGAACCTTGCTCTGCTGAGGCACCATCATTAGAGCTGTGTTTTGACTTCTCTCGTCTCTCTACTACTCCTAACGGCACAAAGATTTCATTCAGTTGAAAGCGAACTCCATTCCGCCTCATCAAAGCATTCGTTGTTAATCCTTTCCAATGGCTCAGCAGATCTCTGCAAGTTTCCCTCCAATCAATCTTTTGCCTTGATCTATCAGTCAGCACCGATGAAAACCTTTGATCTTCACCAAAATATGCTTCTAAAATTTCTTGAACTCTTAATGTTTTAGCAATTTCAAATTCAAGAATTTTGTTAAAAAGATCGTGATGGTTTAATATGTCTCTTTGTGAATCAAAATGAAATTTATTTTGAACGATCGATTGAATTACTTTATTAGAGTAAGGTTCTTCCTTGTCTCTCAGGATAAAAATAATCAATCGAGAATACTTTAAATACTGATTATCTTCGATAAATTTCTTAAGGGTTTTCTTAACCTTGTCAAGGGTAGGGGTAGCTGTGACTTGAATGGATATTCCTGCTACTTCATCAGCTAGATCAATACCAGGATAATTCTTTTTCTCAGAATTAAGATTTGTCAGGCTCCATCCATATACCTCATTGAGTAAAGGTATCAATATTGTTTCTGCGTCTTTATTGAGGTCAGTTCTACCGCTACGTGATCCTATATCAATTGACGTTACAAACTTAGCCAATAACTCTTCAATTCGATCTCGTGCCTCTGTTAGCCTCATTAGTTGTCTTAACCTCAAATAAAGCCTCAAAGCTTTCTATACAAGTCTACTAACAAAGTTTTCTGCTCAAAACGAGTATTGCAGCTATTTCAAGCGGCGATCGCCTCACTCTCCATCATCAGTCATTCCAAAACTCAGAGGAACCATATTTCCAGTCATTGTCAATCCCAACCACATGGGTTGTTGTGGATGGATCAGTTGACCCGTAACGGCGCATCGCTGTTCTTGCTGGGCAACTGCCCTAAACGTCGCTCGAATATCTGATAGGGAAAAGATCGAGGGGTAAGAGGGCAGTATGAAGCCGTTTTCCCTTTGGGGTAATTGCCGATTTCCATCATGCAGTAACTCGTCTGGTCGCACCTGTTGTTCTACAAACCGCCAGAGCACGTCTCGGATGAGGGTTTGATACCCCTGCTCTCCAGAGATTTCCCGTAATCGCTCCTTCAGTTCCGGTTCTAGTCGGATACTCGTGACCTGCATTTCCGAAGTGCTACCTCGCTTATGTGTATTCATAACCAACGCCCTAATTTCTCTAAAAGGGTGGACAAGTCAATACTACAAGTGTAGTATGTAGACATCCAGAATTGTAATACAAATACTACAGCTTTCCATGATACACATCCTCATCACATTAGCCAGCGCCATGCAGTGCCGACCCCATTCAGGTTTAGGCAGAGCAGCGGCGCTGTTTGCATTTGAGGGGACGTATCGGTTTAGTGGCGGTAAATCCGTCAGCGAAGGCATTGATAGCAAAGTGACCGGATGGCTCAATTCGGATCAACCCACTAGCAGCGGGAGGTGCAGGGCAATCCTGACACCGACATAGGGAAACCCATATTAACTTCCCCAACCCCCGCTCCTGGTGCTCAGAGGCGGGGGTTATTTTTTGAGGAGAAAACTGATGCAGACCAAGCAGCGACAGAAAATTCCAATACTCCAAAACCAGGTCGTGGTGTTCTCTAAGAACTACCTGCCCCTGGCGCGGATCAACCTTAAACGGGCGATCGTGCTTCTGGTTACTGGACAAGCAGAGACCCTGGAATTCAGTAGCACCCAGCAATGGGAAGTACGCTTTCCCAGTGTCGTACTACAAATCCCAGATCACATCCGGTTGACCAGTGGTAATTCAGAGCGGCACTGGAAACTGCCTCCAGTCAATCGTCGAGAAGTCGTCCGCCGCGACAACTACATCTGTCAGTACTGCGGCAGCACCAAGCACCTGACGCTGGATCACGTCATTCCCCGCTCGAAAGGCGGCACCCATACCTGGGACAACGTAGTGACAGCCTGCGAGAAGTGCAACTCGGCTAAGGGCGATAGCCTCCTACATGAAACCCCAATGGTGCTGAAGACCAAACCTAAAGCACCGATGCACCCTGCGATCGCCTTTGCCGAGCAGTTCTGGAAAGAGCAGCAGCCTGTTGACACCTGACCTCAAGCCTAGAAAGGAGGCACGACTGATGTTGAAGCTGAACTACACCGACGTTGGGCTGTACATGGAGCAAACCATGACCAACCCCGAATTGTTGATTGCCCAGCGAGTCCTCTTGGCAGTGCAGTTAGGGCGATCGCTCCATGTTGAACCCGGTTGTGCCTCCTTTCTGCTGCCTGCTGATATTCCTGAACTGAAAGTGCTGGAGATGGCACTACATCGGGAGTACGGCTTAGTAGCCACCCTCATTGCTGTGGATGAGGAGTTTGTCGAAGTCGGACTCAGCGGAAGCTGGATTGCCGAGGACAAAGACGCTCACGAAGGGATGTTCTTGGCGGTAATGAGCGATCGTACTGAGTTCTTGATCTACAAGCTGTGGCAGATGAGCGAAGCCCACATTTCCTCTCCAGCTTAGGGGTCAGATCCAGTGGGAGAGAGAGATACAAGGATTTTCTGGCAGTCGTTCTCTCCCAGCTCCAAAAAAGTTGTAGTACCCTCTTGACACTTTGTAGTACGTTGTATTATATTTGTAGTATGAGATGAAACACAGAGGAGCTAATCCAATGAACACTCACTCCCTCACTAAAAACAATGGTCTCTTGAAGTTCTTAGAGTTCTTACCCACTCATGTTTCTGGCATTTCCACGCCACTTCAAGACGACCCATCAGATCAGGGAAATTCATCTTTCACTCAGTACAAGCAAAAGCGACAGAACATCCAGCAAGTCTATTACCTGGAACGGCGTTGCTTCTTCTAATTCCTGCTGATTCATCAGCCAACCTGAACCTTGAAAATTGCATAAATGCCACCTTTGGGGGTGTAGCTTAGTCCGGCTCAAAGCAGTCGCGCGCCCGTGCGAAAGATCGTGGGTTCAAATCCCATCTCCCCCGTTTGGTAGCATCGTGGACGAATAGAGAAGTCGCCGTGCCTGTAGAGGTGCAGATGATTTAAGATCGCTGCAATTTTACAGGGAAATCCTGTATTGATTACGTAGTAAAGGTTTAAGGCTACTGACCAAAGTTGCAAGGAAACATATGAATTTAGATCGAACGCTGCAACTTGGTAGCAGCGTCAAGAAGATTGGACACATGGTCGTAGAACAGTATCCAAATGTCTTTGGATCTAACCTAATCCCTTCTTACTAATTTGGTAAGGTTAGTTTGAATGTATGGACCTTATAACAACAATCGAGCCTTGCTGCTTTAAAGTAAGCCTTAACAATGCAACTAACCGTGCAACCTTACTCTGGAAAGCCCGAATTGGCAATCCTGAAACACTTTACTGGCTAGGAAAAGCGTTTCATTGTTACGATTGTGTATGAGATTAGGTAGTAGAATCTAATACAATTTGCTCTAGCCTCGCAATCAAATCCCCTGGCTCTAGCTTAAGAGAGGCTAAAAGACCGCGCCCCCTACTAATACCTGTCAATCGTCGCATCCAGTCTGCATCCTCTGGAGAAATTAATCCTCTAGCCATTACTTGGTTACACAATTTGATAAGATAACTATCGTCTCGTTTGAGCGCTGGTATACGTTTTCACGAAAAATGGCGCGGCTTTCAAATTCGTGGCGCGGCATCATAAAGCGTGAAATCCTTTTAGAATAGGGGTTCTACTATTTTTTCCATCTCAAAACCCGTCAGAGTTTACTAGATCTCATTATCAAATTCGTGGCGCGAACATTTTATTTCATAGCAATAAATTCTTTAGCTACTGCAACTTAAGCTTCTAAATGCTTTCAAATTCGTGGCGCGGATTTTTGATCACTCAAACTTCTGCTGTAAGAGGCTTTCAGGCTTAACAGGACGTTAAATCTTAGCTGACGACGGTGAGCCATTTTCAAGCAGAAATTTATGCTCTCAAGTGTTTTCAAATTGATGGCGCGAATCTTATTTCTTCGAAACCTCGTTGGATCGAGGGTTTCAGGCTTTCGGCTTGGATAGCTTTCATGCCGAGAGATACAATACAACCAAGAATGCGATCGCCTCCTCAGCAATCTCCTTTAAAGGGATTGGTAACCTAGTAGACTGTCAGCTTTGATTTGAGGGGTACTTTAGCTGATAATTTAAGCTATCCCGTTTACATGAGATTCATGGCAAGGAAGAAATATATCGTCTCTCTAAGTAGTGAAGAACGAGAAGACTTGGAGCACCTTACAACCGCAGGCAAAGTTGCTGCCTACAAAATGAACCATGCCCGGATTCTGCTTAAAGCCGATACGAACCAGGAAGAGGTGGATGGACGGATGAGGCAATTAGCCAAGCGCTTGACATCAGCGTGGCAACGATTGAACGGGTAAGGCAACGCTTTGTCGAAACGAGCTTAGAAGCAGCGTTGAACCGACGAGTCCAGCAACAACGCAAACCCCGACGCTTAGATGGAGAGCAAGAAGCTCATCTGATTGCGATGACCTGTAGTGAGATACCTGAAGGACGGGCGCGTTGGAGTCTGCGACTGCTAGCAGAACGGATGGTGGAATTAGAGTATGTCGAGAGTGTGTCTCACGAAACGGTGCGCCAAACCCTGAAAAAAACGACCTCAAGCCCTGGTTGCGAGAATGCTGGGTGATTCCCCCGAAGACGAATGCGACGTTTGTCTACTACATGGAAGATGTGCTGAGCGTCTATACCCGCCCTTATGACCCACGCTATCCAGTGGTCTGTTTTGATGAAACCAGCAAACAGTTAGTCAAGGAAACCCAAGTGCCGCTGCTCATTGAACCCGGTCAACCCCCTCGATACGACTGCGAATATGAGCGCAATGGAGTCAGCAATCTATATTATGTTCGTTGAACCCTTAGCAGGTTGGAGACATGTGGAAGTCACAGAGCGCCGCACCAAGCAGGATTATGCCCAACAAATGAAATACCTGGTGGATGTGCGTTACCCGCAAGCAGAGTGGGTGACCGTTGTGCAAGACCAACTCAACACGCATGACCTTGCGGCATTGTATGCCACTTTCCCACCTCAAGAAGCCAAACGGATTCTCGACAAATTGGAGTTTCACTACACACCTGTTCATGGCAGTTGGCTCAATATGGCAGAAACAGAACTGAGTGTTTTAGCCCGTCAATGTCTCGACCGTCGTATTGCTGACCAACCGACATTGCAACGAGAAACCTTGGCGTGGGAACAGCGCAGAAATATGCAATTGCGAACGATAGATTGGCGGTTCACCACTGAAGATGCACGGGTTAAACTCAAACAGCTTTACCCCTCATTTCAACCTTGACAGTCTACTAGCGCGATCGAGCCTTGTTTAGCATCTACCTGTAATATGACTACCTAGATAAGGCGTGTTCATTGGATACCACTAATGTGTATGGAGCAGATGGACAGGTGCGCGGTGCGAAGCAGTTCCCCTTTGGGGTAATCGCATTACCTTTCGACGAGCAACGACCAAGGGGAAAGTAAGAGACACGATCCATTCCAGGATCGCCGAAGTTGAGAGAATTTTTGACAGGGTATCGGAGCGATCGCCCTTGTCTGTTTCCAGGGCAGCGGGGGCGAGGGCATATTTGTCCGGGGTCTGCCAATGCCATTTTACGGGCAGCCTTTAAGCGGCTAGGGACGGTAAAATGATGTCCTGAATGGTTGTGCGATTGCAAGTCTCAAAATCTGCGATCGCTGGCCAGCAAACATTCTCAATCCCAAAGGCTTGTTTGTAGCAGCCCAACCAACCTGGATAACGAACAAGCTGGTCTTTGTCCAGTAGACAGCAGACTCGTTGAATCCCCTGACCTTTCGTGAACGAAATCCAAGACTGGATTTGCCCAGTTGTATATCCTGGTCTGGATGCTCCAGAAACAATAGATTCAGTTGGACAAGCCGCAGCAAATTTATACACTATGCTTTTTTCCGTTTGTTTTTATAGCGGGCTAGAAAAGTTTGAACGGCTTCCGTCACAACGTGTTCAACCTCCTCTTCTGAAATCTCTAAATTCATCACCAGGAAGCGGGGCCAAAAAATGACATCGTTAATCATTCCCAAAAACTGCCGTGCTGCCAGGGGAATATCCTCAATGTGAAATCGCTTGAGTTCACTTTCCTTTTGCAAATAGGTGTGGAGGCGTTTCAAGTAAGGTTCTTTACCGCGATAGTACAATTCCTCACCCAGTTCAGGAAATCGTGGAGCTTCAGCAATAATCACCCGGAACAGAGCTTCTACCTGGGGTTGTCGTAGGAGTTGAGCATATTCGTGACCGATCGCCGTCAAGATTGCCACTGAATCCGTACCCTGCTCAACGGAATCAGACGGATCAATCCCCGTTTCCCAAATGCGCTCCATGATGCTGCCGAATAAGGCGCGTTTGGTGGAGAAATGTTTGTACACCGTTGCGGTCGAAACGCCTGCACTTTTTGCCACCATATCTAACGTCGTGCGCTCATAGCCGATCGCCAAAAAGTTCTGTATAGCCGCATCTAAAATCGCTTGCCGCTTCTGCTCGGCAACATTTTTGCGGTACTCCTCAATGGGCATCGGCTTTAACTCCTAACGACTTCTCAGGTGATGTCTATACCAACTATAAACTAAGTCAATCAACTTACCTTGACGAAAATGGGTAGGACGTGCAAACTAACTATAGTAAGGTAAGTCACTTACTATAGAAACAATTTGAATCTCGTGGAAAGCGGTGACGCAAATTAGCGGCTTATCTGCTCGTGTTGCAGTCGGTAGCTTTTGGCAATCGCGCGATCGCTAACGAGGTTTTCATTTACAGTTTGTACTGAAAACAGCGCACGATTCCACAACTGAAGCTTGCTGATATCAAAGCAAGTGTGATGGGGAATGCAGATTAACGGGTGTTGATTCCATCAATCAATTTTTCATGCAAGTTAGGAGGCTCAGAAGATGCAGTTTATGTTTGAAAAACTGTTGGCATTTGGATTGGCAATGGCATTGATTCCAGTAGATGCAGTTGCCCAAACACTTGATTTGACACGTCAACGACAAGGCGAACGAGCCGCCCCGATGAACTTTCACGGGCGTTATCTCGTGTCACTTTCAGATGCCGATATGCTGGCATCAGCCTATGTGGATGGACAACTGGGACCGCGAGAAGGACGAGATACATTGAGCGTTATTCCTTTGGGCGGTCACGTTCGGGATTTACGAGCTTATGAAACAGAAGCCAGTAATTCAGTTGCAGGTCCACCTGTTGCTGTTGCGGTTACGCCAGATGGTCACTATGCGCTAGTGGTTGAAACATTTCGACCCCGACCGGATGGAGATTGGCAGAACCAGCGATTTTCTGACCTACAGCAGGGCGATCGCATTTCGGTGTTTGATTTGAGCAATCCCACTCGACCCGCTAAAGTACAGGAAGTAGTGATAGCTGAGCGTCCTACGTCCGTTAGCATTAGTCGGAATGGTTCTCTCGTTGCGGTAACGTTTCATCCAAATGGGGCAGGTGCAGAAACTCCTCTAGCCCTTATCCCGTTTCGTGCAGGACAATTGGGGCAACCCACCTACCCCGAACTTGCCCACGTACCGGGGGGACAGGAGTTGATCCACGCAGAATGGCATCCAACGCAAGATGTGTTAGCTCTTGTCAATGCAACTACCGTAGAAGTGTCATTTGCTCGCTTGAATCGCCAGGGAGACACGCTGAGCCTTGAACCCTGGGGCAATGCGGTACAGGTTGAAAAAGCTCCGTTTATGGCTCGATTTACACCCGATGGTCGCCATGTGATTGTCAACGGTTTGTATTGGGGACTTGATGTAGAAGGGCAATGGAGTGAAGCGCCACGCGGCAGTCTGGTCAGTATTCGACTAGAGGCAGGTACTCAGGCGGATGGTTCACCACGTCATGCGCTGGTCTCGCGGGCAATCACAGGAGTCAGCCCAGAAGGGTTAGCCATCAGTCCCAATGGTCGCTATGTCGTAACAACAAATTTAGAGCGGAGCTATCTCCCCTATAACGACGATCGCGTTACCTGGTTCTCGTCTCTGACTTTGATGACGTTAGATCCGCAAACTGGGCAGTTAAATCGTGTGGCAGATTATCCATTTGATGGCATCTTGCCAGAAGCGGCTGCGTTTGATGCATCGAGTCAATACCTTGCAGTGGTTAATTACGATTTCTTTGACGATCGCACTCAAGGCGGTTCAATTGACTTCTGGCGCATCGCCAGCGATCCCCTCAACCCACAGCCGATGCTTGTTCAAACTCGCTACTCGGTTCCGGTTACAAGAGGCGCACACTCAATGGTATTAGTTCCATGACAGTAGTAGTTTTTTATCTCACACATGGGAAGAAATTTACGCTACGGATTCCCGCACAGATTTCTGAATTCGTTCTTCAACGATGTGTAAAAACTGCTGCACAACGGGTGAAAAGTTATCACGACGATAGGCGATCGCCAACTCTAATTTAGGAGCAGATCCGCTTAGTCGTCGATAGATGACCTCAGTATCCCCGACTGTTTGCAAATGTTCTGGCACAAATGTAATTCCCATTCCAGCAGCCACTAACCCCACTCTCGTCTGGCTCGTTTCCACTTCTTGCACCACGTTGGGATAAAATCCCGCCTGTTCACATAATCGAATAATTTGGTTATAGAATGCAGGTCCTTCCTGACGTGGATGCAAAATAAAAGCTTCTTTGGCAAGTGCACTCAAAGTTAACTGTTTTTGATTGGCTAAAGGGTGTTTTCTAGGTAAGGCAACCAGCCAAACTTCTTCTGCAATGGCTTTTAGAGTCAGCCATTTCTCACTCACGGGGAGATAGAGAAAGCCTACATCTGTCTGATGATTTTGCAAGGCAATGATTTGATCGTTCGTGCAGCGTTCATTCATTGTCAACTGCACATCTGGATAGTGATCGCGAAACATACGCACCATTTCTGGAAGAACGCTTCGTAATGCTGAGGCTGTAAAACTGAGCCGCAATTGTCCAACTTCTCCTCGTGCCACCCGCCTGGTTATTTGGATGGCTTGTTCAGTGTGGCAGAGAATTTGCTTGGCTTCCTCAAAAAAGGTTTGTCCGGCGATCGTCAGTTTTACACTGCGTTTAGTGCGCTGGAAAAGCTGCACATCTAACTCGGCTTCTAATGCCTGAATCTGCCGACTAAGCGCAGGTTGAGTCATGTGCAATCGTTCAGCGGCTCGACCAAAATGCAGGTCTTCTGCTACTGCAACAAAGTACCGCAGATCGTGGAGTTCCATCGCAGATTAATACCTTTAAAGCATTAATAACAGGACAAAAAGCATTGGACAGCATTAATTGCCTGCTTTTATGTTAGGGCATATGCACAAATTTTGAGTTGTGCGTTATTCGGTCACTATTTCGTTACTTTCAAAGCTTTCACTTTTGATGATTAGGAGATATTAGATATGAACCGTAACGGCTTGATTAAGCGGCGCAATTTTTTGCTGGGGGCAACGGCTTCTACAACAGCAGCGATCGCCATGAGCAGGGCAGAGCAACCTGCAAAGGCTCAGTCAGCCCAGTTTCGCTGGCATATGGTATCACGTTGGGATGAAACCTTTCCCGATCAATTGGCTGCCGGACAACGGCTTGCCGATCGCATTGCAGCGATGAGCCAGGGACGATTAATCATTGAGGTATTGCCACCAGATGCCGTTGTACCTTTTCCTGAGACGTTAAAGGCAGTCAGCAATAGCACCGTAGAAATGAGCCGCAGTCTGTCATACGATTGGCGCACTCAATCGCCCGTGCTGGAATTTTTCTTTGTCGTTCCCTACGGGTTCACTCAAAATGAGATGAGCGCATGGCTTCACTACTTTGGTGGGCAGGAGCTATGGGATGCTGCCTATGCTCCCTTTGGTGTAAAAGCCTTTCCGGCAGGTTCGTTGGGCGCGCAGTCTTTCGGATGGTTCCGCAATGAAATTAATAGCTTGAGTGATTTGCAGGGAATTCGATTTCGGACGACGGGTGTAGCTGCCGATGTCCTGTCTAAATTAGGAGCGAATCCAGTATCAATGGGGTTAACTGAAATTCGGCAAGCAATGCGGGCAGGATCGCTGGACGGGTTTAAATTTGTGGGTCCCCTAGTCGATCTGCATTACGGTTTGCAGGAAATTGCACCCTATTACTATTTCCCTTCCTATAATCAACCGTCTGGATTAGTTGAGTTAGTAGTGAATCGGGCACAGTATGAAGCGTTGCCAACTGACCTTCAGCAAATCATTGCGATCGCCGCTCAAGCTGAACACGATCAGGGCTTTGCCGAAGCCAATGCCGGGAATGCCAGGGCACTTCAGACATTAATCAATGACTACAATATCCAGGTTCGGCAATTGCCATCGGATGTGATGGAAGCCTTGGGCAATGCATCAGGTGAAGTCATTGCAGAAATGCGATCGCAGGGAGATAACTTAATGAAACGTACAATCGATTCCTTCCTGTCCACTCGTCAAACCCTGATGACATGGAGCCAGATGACCGAACAAAGCTTTTTGGCTGCGCGAACCTTGCCGTTTGTTTATGGGTAATCGTCTTTAGGGCGATCGCCCATTTACACAGAATCGTGTCTCTACATCCCAGTTACAGTTAGTTTTTGGAGACTGGCTCATGCACAAATCTTTGCTCTTTGAACGTCACTGGATGAAATGGATGGTTTTGTTTCTGAGTACTCTTGTCTTATCAATCATTTTGTCTCAGATATTGAATCGATCGCCATCACTCTCTTACAGAACAAACTCATTACAATCAACCTCCAACTACACCCTCTCCAATCACGAATGCGACTGCTAGCGAAGTACAGATTGAATCAAAATACGATCGCACATTAGCTCACTATGCCACTGTATCTCGTAGTGACGGATCGTTTCGTCAAATGTTTGTTAACGAAGAGGCGATTCCCAAGGGAGCGACAGAGCCGAACGCTTCCATTCAACCGGGAGAACCCTTGCCTGATGGAACGTTGATTGTAATGGAAACCTGGTATTCTCCTGAAAATCTGGGGACTGTGTTCGTCAAGCAAAAGCAAAACGGCGAATGGCAATATGGTTCATTCAGCCCCGATCGCCCCGACTATCAGATGCGCTTCAGTGGAAGCTGTCATAGTTGCCATACTCCGTTCCCAGAAGCAGATTTCACTCTGACAAAACCACTTTTAGAAGCGGCTTTGCAAACTCGTCAGGTGCAAACTGCTTATTGCGATCGGGCTGGACGTACTCCCTGTGATCCGCAGGCGTACATCCCCAATGCTGAATTGTAATTAAGAAGTTCCAATCGCCGTCAGGCTGTAGAACAACAAATTATTTTCTACAATCTTTACAGAAATAGCACTGCTTGACTCGATGATAGCCATTTTTCAATAACTGTCTGGATCAGCAATGTCACTTTACTGACTACACTTCAAATGATTCTCTCCCCAATTGCATAGTACTTGCAGGACAGGTTTGAGTGTCAGACCATACTCAGTAAATGAATACTCTACTTTCAGTGGCATCTTTGAATAGACATTTCGATTGACAATGCCATCTTTTTCTAGCTCTCGCAATTATTGGATCAACATCTTTTCTGTAATCTCTGGCATCAACCGTTTGAGTTCACTAATCGCTTTTTCTCATCTTTGAGATGCCAAAGAATCAAAATCTACCATTTCCCACCTAACACTTTTAAGGGTGGTCTGTACAAATACAGTACCTTGAGTGGGTTCATTGGTCATCTACGCTACTTTCCCATTCATTGAGAGAGCTTACAAAAAAGTAAGTACTTCCGAAAAAGTTAGTAGGAGTATACCCTGTTCTTTGTGATTGGTCATTGGTCACTACAAATGACGAACGACATAAGGGCACAACACCATGCAAGTTCAAGGTGCGATCGCATTAGTGACAGGCGCAAACGGTGGGATTGGGCAATACTACATTCAGGGCTTACAAGCGGCTGGAGCCATTCGCATTTATGCTGGGGCACGTAATCCAGGTAGCTTGAAGGACATTGCGGCAACAGATCCCGATCGCATCATTCCTATTCCCCTCGATATCACCGATGAAGCCTTGGTCAAGGCAGCAGTTGAGGCGTATTCTGATGTGAATCTCCTGATCAACAATGCCGGGGTAGGATTTAATCAAAGATTGGTTGCGGATCTCAATTTTGACAAGGTGCGATCGGAGATTGAGGTCAATTACCTTGGTACGTTGCGGATGTGTTTGGCGTTTGCTCCAGTTTTGAAAGCGAATGGAGGTGGGGCGATCGTCAATATGCTCACTATCCTGGCGAAGATTAGTTTTCCGTTGAATGCGTCCTACTGTGCGTCTAAAGCAGCAGCTCTATTGGCAACGCAGGGAATTCGAGCCGAGCTTGCTTCACAAGAAACACTGGTGGTTGGGGTCATGCCTGGAACAGTAGACACCAGGATGAGCAAGGATTTTCCGCCACCTAAAGTTGCACCCGAAGAGGTGGTGCGGGCAGCACTTCAGGCGGTTATTGATGAGGTTGAGGACGTTTATCCTGGCGAACAAGTGCAGGAGATGCAAGCTCAGTTACTCCAAGATCCGAAAGCGGTTGAAAAGTGGATGGCAGGAATTTTAGCCAGTTAAATTCGGATATTTGATAGTTCCGTTCGACAAGATTTTCAACTCTCCTTAGCTACAAAATGATGAAGATTGGCATTATTGGCGCGGGTAGTATGGGTAGTGCATTAGGCACGATTTGGGCAAAGCAAGGGCATCAGGTGACGTTTTCGTACTCACGAGATCCAGCAAAATTGCAGAGTATCGCAACGGCAGCAGGCGAGACTGCACAGGTTGGGACACCAGAACAAGCTGTGCAGTTGAGCGATGTAATTTTAATTGCCCTCCAACCGTTCGTATTGGAAGAGGTTTTGAGTACGGTTGGTTCTCTGGAGAACAAGATTGTCCTGACCTGTATGAGCGGTTTGAAGCCCGACTTTACGAGGCAAACCATTGGCATTAACACTGACCTTAAAGTTTCGGTTGCTGAGCGATTAGCTGAACTGGCTCCCGGTGCAAAGGTGGTAGAAGCGTTTAACATTACGTTTGCTGAAATTCTGGCTTCTGATTCTCGCCAGTTTGGGAGTGAACATCCCACCGTTTTTTACTGTGGGGACGATCCAGAAGCAAAGGAAATCGTTGCTCACCTCATCCAAGACTGTGGCTATGATGCGGTCGATGTTGGCGGGTTAATTGTGGCGCGTAGTTTAGAAACCTTAGCCACTGCCTGGGTACAATTTGCGGTGGCAAGTAACTTATTCCCAAACATTGGAATCAAAGCGTTGCGTCGATAGGGACTGCTGACCCCTAACCCTTTCCTCCTTTACCTATGCCCCTCAAAACAAACTCCCTCCTCGTTAAAGCAACGCTACTTCTGAGTAGTAGCCTCACCGTCATGGCAGGAGCGACGATCGCACCTTCTTTGCCTGCGATGCGCGATTACTTTGCAGCGGTACCCAATGCCGATTATTGGGTACGCCTCGTGCTGACGGTTCCCGCACTGTTTATTGCGATCGGTGCGCCTTTTGTTGGGACAGCGATCGATCGCTTCGGGCGGAAACCCCTGCTGGCAGTTGCCGTGTTGTTGTACGGTATTGCAGGCACTTCTGGGGTTGTATTAAACGATATTGGTCTGATCCTGGTCGGGCGAGTGCTACTGGGTTTGAGTGTGGCAGGCATCATGACCACAGCAACCGCACTGATCGTTGATTATTACATCGGAGCAGCCCGCGCCCAGTTTCTTGGCTTTCAGGCAGGCTTTATGGGCTTAGGGGGGGTGTTATTTCTGTCTCTGGGTGGCTTCCTGGCAGATGTGAATTGGCGAATGCCATTCCTGATCTATCTCCTGGCGTTGCTGATCCTGCCACTCGTCGTGCTGGTTTTACCCGAACCCGATCGCACCCAAACTGCGGAGAATTCAGGAACAGCGGTGCCTGAGTCCTTCCCTTTGCAAATTGCAGGCTTGACCTATGTAGCCGCCTTTCTATCACAGATCGTGTTTTATTTAATTCCGGTACAGTTGCCGTTTTACTTAAAGCAACTGGTGAGTGCAACTGCATCGCAAAGCGGATTGGCGATCGCCTTCGCAACCTTATTCAGTGCTGCCAGTGCGATCGCTTACAAGCAAATCAAAGCACGATTGTCATTCATTGGCATTTACGCGATCGCATTTCTTTTAATGTCAATTGGCTATCTCGTCATTAGTATTTCGCCCACCTATGCAATGGTTTTAGTGGGATTAGCCATCGCTGGAACAGGGCTAGGTTTACTGATGCCCAATATGAATGTTTGCTTAACCTCAGTAACCCCGGTCAGTCTCAGAGGACGAGTGTTGGGTGGACTAACAACAGCATTTTTTCTCGGTCAGTTTGTTTCGCCGATTCTCAGCCAACCTCTGAGCAGCGTTGTTGGTTTAGATATAACCTACCAAATAGCAGGTGGATTGATGGCTGCAATGGGAGCGATCGCACTGGGGTTAGGATGGTGTTGGCGGTAAAGCGATCGCTCCTACTCAACTTCAATCAGCCTATGCAGGGATGAGTTGGCTCAATTGGGGTAATAGTTGTTCTCGCACAAATTGAGGAAACGTTGTGGGTGTTGTCGTTTGGGATGTCCGCGGTTCTGCAGGAGTGTATTCGGGATTGCTCAAGCCCTGCCACATTTCCACATAATCCGCTGCAACATTCTCCCTTGCGCCGATTTGCAGCAGACTACTGCGAAACTGCTCTGATGTGATCGACACATGGACAATCAATCGCCCCAACTCCTGGCTTAAAATTGTTGCCGCTTCGTCAAAACTTAAGTCGGTAGGACCATGCAATCCCAGTACAGAATACCCACTCCAATCTCGTTGCAACAGCAATTTTGCCGCTACGGCTGCAATGTCCTGAGTGGCAACCATCGCAAGACGGCGATCGCCTGCAACAGGTAAAAACACACTATTCGCAGTGCGAATCGGCTCTAGCTGCATCAGATAATTTTCCATAAAAAATCCCGGTCGCAAGTGGATGATGTTTTGCGCGGCTGCATTTAATTGCTGCTCAACCTCATACAATCCAGAAATGGGACCCATCCCCTGCGGCAAATGAGCGCCGTTACTGGAAAGATTAACCACATAGGGAATTTGATTGGCTGCGATCGCTGCTGCTGCAATAGTGCCGACATGATGCTGATAGGCTCGAAAATTGGCAGCACCAAAGTTGTACGGTACAACCCAATACAGGGCTTCTACACCCTGGGTTGCTTCAATCACAAACTGGGTATCTTCCAATGAACCCTGGTGGAGAATGGCATTCTGACGAATGACAGGATGTAGCTTTTCAGGATTTCTAACTAAGACAGTGACGGTTGCTCCAGCTTCAATTAACTGTTGGGCAATGCGTCCACCTGTATTTCCGGTAGCGCCAGCGATTGCGATCGACATTGATGTGACTCCAAAAACTTAACTTTCCTCCAGTTATAAGCCCATTGAATTGGACTTAGAATGGCAGAAAAGCCAGTATTCCTATTCGATCGTCCAAACCTTGTTAGACAGATGGATGCTCTGACCGAAATTCTTAAATCTGTTAAATTACACAGCACCGTACATTGTCGCTCCCAGTTCTCAGCCCCTTGGGGTGTTCAGATTGAGGCGATGGCAGATGCCTCATTTCATGTGGTGATGCGCGGTCACTGCTGGTTAGACGTAGAAGGGGTAGACGAACAGATTCCGCTAGTCGGAGGTGATTTGGTGGTGCTGCCAACGGGCGTTGCTCATGCCTTGCGCGATCGCCCCGATAGCTCCGTCGTAACATTGGGAGAATTGCTGTCCCATCGCCCCTGCCAGGGACAATTGACGTTAAGCTACGGTGGCGGTGGAACTGGGACAACTGTTTTGTGTGGCAAAGCCAGTTTTGAAAATCGTGAGATCAATCCTTTACTCTCTGCCTTACCACCATTGCTGTTGATCAAAGGAGAAGAAGGACGAGCGGTAGAGTGGTTAGATTCCACGCTGCAATTTATCGCCTGTGAAACGGCATCGAACCGTCCAGGTGCAGAAATGATGATTACCTATCTGTCGAACATTGTGTTTATTCAGGCGGTACGAGCCTATCTCAGTAGCTTGAAACCGGATGATAACAGTTGGTTGCGCGGATTGATTGATCCCCAAATCAGCATTGCCCTGGCGCTAATTCATCATCAACCTGAAACAAACTGGACCGTAGAGAATTTGGCGAAACGAGTGAATATGTCGCGTTCTGGCTTTGCCGCCCGATTCAAGTGGTTAATGGGAGAAGCACCGCTGCAATATGTGACTCGTTCGCGAATGCTTCGAGCCGTTGAGTTGTTGCGATCGCACAATTTGACGGTAGGGGAAGTTGCCGAACGAGTCGGATACGACTCTGAAACGGCGTTCAGCAAAGCGTTTAAGCGTCAGATGGGACAGCCACCGAATCAATATCGCAAGCAATCGATGGTGTGATTATTGGACTCGTAGCCCATAGCCAGGCAAAAGATAGGTACAGAGACAACTCATGATGAAATGTGCGCCTGAACTACCCTTCAATGCAGGCACTTCTAATGATCATATGATTCATCTGTGCATGGCAAATTAAAAGCCCGTTCATCCAAAGAGCGGTGATACTGGATGCAACCTTCAAGGAATTTGGACCACTCTGGAACCACAGGAACCGGATCAGTCGTTTTCGGCAGCAGGACCCAGAGATCAGGATGATGCCAACACAGGTCATGACCCGATGTATCCCGATGTTGGCGAATGCCATTCCTGAGCTTTTTAACCTCGGCAATCAATTCAGTACGAGTCATTTGAGCAAGATCGTTGTTCATATCGGTGAGTGAGAATATTTTTAACCGTATCTTGATTAGTTATTCAATGTGCCGATGAAGCATCTCTTGGACCACAGACGCCCCACCATTTTGGACGTTTTGAAACATAGGAATGAGACAACGGTGCAAGTTCCTGGCGATTGGGTGTATCAAGTGTTCCGGCAGCGATCGCCAGTGTTGGTTGATCATCGATCGCCCCAATCGTGCTGCCGCAGATTGAGCAAAAAGCACGGCTCGACCACTCCGACGATCGCCACTTAGAAGGCACTCCACCCGGTCCCGTCCATTCAACCTGATCTTGCAAAAATTCAACCCACATTTGCGTCAACGATCCCGAATGCCGTTGGCATTGCCGACAGGAGCAGGTATGTGGTTTGAGCGCGGGACCAGTTGCCACAAGCGAATGTTTCCACATAAACAGCCACCTTCATAAATTTTGGGCTTTGCCATCACCAACACTCCAGATATTGTCTGTCATTGCTACGTTTTACGTTTACGATCGTAGTGTCGATTCGCTTTAGCTCGATTGCCACAATCTTCCATATCGCACCAGCGGCGACTACGATTGCGGCTGAAATCTAGAAATACCCAACCGCAACCGACTCCTGCACATTCCCGCAGGCGATCGCAGTCTGAGGAAGTCAACAAATCAGTAGTAGAGCGAGCGATTTGCCACAGAATGAATTCAAGCTGATTTGCCTCTGTCCACTCCCAGGTGAAGCTAGAAGCGATCGCCACGAAGCGAAGATGCTGCTGCATTTCAGACAGTAAAGTATTCAATAATTGCAGATCCTCTGCCGCCTGAGAACGCTTCACAGCGAAGGCTGAAAATATGCGATAAAGAGCCTCTCGCAGTTGGATAGCTTGATTAAAAAATTTCGCGGATTGTGCTGGTTGCTGTTGTACTTGACGCAGCCATTCCTTTGCTTGGGCAGACGACACAAGCTCAACATACTGCGCCCAGCCGATTACATCTGCTGCGTCACGAAACCAGTCTTGCAGATACTGATCTCCATCACGATCAACCGTGTTCACAAAATCCAGACACGGTTGCCCCCCTACCAACTTAAGCTGCTTCCAGTCTTGCGGCTCCTTCATGTATCGAGTTTACCACCAAAAGCAGAATAGCTGGTTAGAATTCATGCTACTCTAACCAGTATTACGGCTTAAGACAGTTAGAATAAGCTGCGTTATCAGGGTATAAACCGATGATTTCGACGAAAGTGGCAAAAACGCCTAATTCCCACGCCCTAATACTGATTACAGCCTCTGCAGGCTGCTGGGGCTTGGGAACGGTCATGAGCAAAAGTGTATTAGCCACAGTGCCGCCCCTTAGCGTCTTAACTGTGCAGCTATCTACGAGCATTCTGGTTTTATGGGTTCTGTCAACCCTGCAAGGACACACCGCGCGATTGACCCAATTTTCATGGTTCACCTGGATTCAGCTGGGCTCACCAGGGGTCTTTGAACCCGGTCTATCCTATGGCTTCGGCTTGATTGGCTTGTCCTTAAGTTCTGCCAGTCAAGCTGCTTTAATTGGCGCAACGGAGCCTGTATTTATTGTGGGATTAGCATGGCTGATGTTTCGTGAATCTATTTCACTGAGATTGCTGATGCTATCTGCATTGGCAATGATCGGTGTCATGCTTACCGTTAGTTCGGACACTGCAAGCGGCAGTCAAGCCCTGCTTGGTAACCTTTGGATTCTGATTGGAACATTTTGCGCTGCATTTTATGTGATCCTTTCTCGTCATGCTGTGGCGAACCATCCCCCGCTGATTCTGTCTGCCCTTCAGCAAACGATGGGGTTAGTTTGTATTGTGCTATTTAGCTGGAACTTTGGAGCAGGTCTGCAATTTTCATCGACAATTCCGACGCAAATCTGGCTCCTGGCAGCACTATCGGGAGTTGTGCAATATGCGTTGGCATTCTGGTTGTATTTGAGCGCAATTCGATTAATCCCTGTGAGCATTGCGGCTCAATTTCTTTCCCTGATTCCGGTGTTTGGTGTTGGTGGAGCGTATCTATTTCTAGGTGAACGCCTGACTCTTGTTCAATGCTTGGGTATGGCTATCACGATCGCAGCTGTTTCGCAAATTTCTCGTCTGCAATCGAGTCACGAGTAAATCTACAGCTATTCTCCTGGAAATGGTTCTAATGTTTTGAAGGCGATCGCCTCCGCATCCTCTTGCTCAACTCCCAACGATCTGAGAATTAACTTCGTTACTTGTTCTGGATAGTTGGGTTCGCTATGTCCTTCCAGAATGGTTCGCATTGCCATTAGTGCTGTTCCTAAAACCAGATCGATCGCGGCTTGTGTACTTTCCACCTGAAATCGCTTCAGCCGGATTCCCGCTTCTAAATCTGACATCAAACCTCGTTCGATCGTTTCACTCAAGGGGGCTGCGACTAAGCCAATGCGAACAATCACCCATCCCCACGTTGAATCTCGCATCGCTTGATGGAGAAACTGACGCAAGCCGATCGCCATTCGTTCAGCTGGGTCTGCAATCGCCGCATATTGCACCCAAATTTTTTGATTGACGGCATCACTCAATGAGGCTGCAACGGCTCTCAATACATCTTCGCGAGTCTGAAAGTAGTTATAAAACGTTCCCCTGGCAACGCCTGCCTCGGCAATGATGTCGTCAATGGTGACGGCATCGGTTTCTTTTCGGGCAAAGACTCGATAGGCGGACTCGATTAGATGCGATCGCGTCCGTTCCCGTTTTTCCAGACCAATCGAAGCGCGGCGAGAGGGCTTCATCAGAGCACTCCAAACAATACCGAACCTAGCATATCCTTTGTTGACACCCTTATCAAAATGACGTTATCGTCAAAGTGACGTAAATGTCATTTCTATCCGTAAGCTCCAGTTCATCAAATCGGAGGCATCCACGATGCGTATCGCCATCATTGCTTTGGGGAGTCAGGGAGATGTGCAACCTTACATTGCTTTAGGGAAAGGGCTAAAAGCAGCGGGTTACGAGGTTCGCTTACTGACCCATGAGAACTTTGAGGGATTGGTCACTTCTCATGGGCTGGAGTTTTGTCCCATGCAGGGAAATGTGCAAGAACTGATTAAAACCCCAGAAATGCGTGAACTGACAGAGAAGGGAAATTTTATTACGATGACCCTTCGCACGGCAAAAGAAACTGAGCAGGTGTCAATCGGCTGGGCACGGACGGCTCTAGAGGCTTGCCAGGGGATGGATTTACTGATTGCAGGCGTGGGCGGGCTTTATCTGTCCTTGGCGATCGCAGAAAAGTTCAACATTCCCCTGCTGCAAGCCTTTGTGTTTCCCTTTACGCCCACCAAAACATTTCCGGGAGTTTTGTTTCCCCAGTTGATCGCTCGATTGGGTGGAACAGCAAACTGGCTCTCGCACCAAGCGCTCCGTCAAATCATCTGGCAGGGTTCTCGTGCTGGCGATACCGCAGCTCGTCAACAAGTTCTCAACTTACCCCCCTCTTCGTTTCTCGGTCCTCATCCGTCTCCCCATTTGCATCGCCTACCGACGCTCTACGGTTTCAGTCCTTCTGTGATTGCCAAACCATCAGACTGGCAGAATACCTTTATTACAGGCTATTGGTTTTTAGATGCCGCATCTGATTGGACGCCTCCGCCCGATCTGGAGAATTTTTTGCAAGCGGGTTCGCCACCTGTCTACATTGGGTTTGGCAGCATGGGCAGCCGTAACCCCGAAGAGACGGCGGAACTGGTCTTACAAGCCCTCGAACAAACCGGGCAACGTGCCATCCTGCTGGCTGGCTGGAGTGGAATGCAGAAAGAAAAGATGCCAGACCAGGCTTTCCTGTCCGGACCGGTTCCCCATGCGTGGCTATTTCCGCGAGTGGCAGCAGTGATTCATCATGGCGGCGCAGGCACAACCGCCGCCGGACTGCGGGCAGGCGTGCCGACGATTATTGTTCCCTTCTTTGGCGATCAGGGCTTCTGGGGGCAACGGGTGGCAGATTTGGGCGTGGGAACCGCCCCGATTCCTCGCAAACAGCTTACGGTGGAACGGTTGGCAGAAGTGATTCAAACGGTTGTGGGCGATCGCACAATGCGGCAGCGGGCAGCAGACTTAGAAGCCAAAATTCGCACTGAACATGGAGTCGCGAATGCGGTAGCCATTATTCAAAAACTGAAATTCAATCGATCTGAATGTAACTTTGCAGGTAACTAAGCGTGAGCCGTTTTGTTTCTATCACGAGTCGTTGACGAAAGACTTTTTCCTGACTCAGAGATAGCCATAACAGCGTTCCGATCGCTTTTACCAACACAAAGGCGATCGCCTCACAGTCCGCCGGATCTAGCCTACGTCGCGAGAGAGACGTAGCAAAATCTTGAATGAGCAAAGCATCGGCAGCCTCTTCAATTTCTTCTAATTCAGGTATCGTTCCCTGCACTTCCATAAAAATGGCATAGTAGCCAGGATGCTCAGAGAAGAATTGGTCAGAAATATCAATTAATTGGTCTACATAGGCAGGAAGTGGAAGTTTGGCGAGTTCTAGGTTGTCGAGGATGGACAACCGTTGATGGAGTAGCTCTCCGTACCGAACCGCTAACGCCTTAAGGATCGCCGCCTTGTCTGGAAAGAACTGATAGAGCGACCCGATCGGCACCTTGGCATGAGTGGCGATCGCATTCGTTGTGGTCGCGGTGTAGCCTTCGGCAATAAACAGCGCTTCTGCTACGTCCAAAATGCGGTTGACTCGCTCTTGACTCCGGGCTTGCCGGGGTTTGCGCCGCATTCCCGTAGAGCTTGATGAAGGTTCAGTCATCAGTTCCGTCTCTTCCGTTCAGCAATAAGTGAGTACTGCTCACATTTTCCTTGACAAAACATGAGCGGTTCTCATATTTTAAAAAAGTGAGTGTTGCTCATATTTTAACCTGTTCAAGTACGGAGAGATAGCGATGAGCCTGAATTTGCAGACCCTACCGCATCCGAACGTCCAAACTGCGATCGCTGATTACAGCCGCGATCGTTTGGAGTTTATGACTCGCTGTGCCCAAGAGTTTGAAGACATTGTGCCGTTTCAGTTTGGAGATGCGTGGTACTGTTTGTTGACGAATCCAAACCACATTGCAGAAGTCCTAAAAGACCGGCTGCTGTTTGTTAAAGCAAAGGATTTGCAGATGCTCCACGGCTTGTTGGGCAATGGGTTGCTCACCAGCGAGGGAGATTTTTGGCTACGGCAGCGACGGTTAGCGCAACCTGTATTCCACCAGCACCGAATCAACAGCTACGGTGCAATCATGGTGGATTACACCCAAAAAATGCTGCAAACCTGGCAGGAGGGACAGATCCAGGATGTGCATGAGGCAATGATGCGCCTGACCCTCAACATTGTGATGAAGACACTTTTTGATCTGGATGTAGCAGATGGAGAAGCGAATCGTATTGCTCATGCGCTGGATGAAGCGATGAATTGGGCAGAACATCAGGAACAACAGGAAGCTGCCCTTGCTTCTGGCAATATCGGTGCATGGTTCCAGCAAAGCTTGAGTGCGATCGCACAAATTCTGCCCCGATCGTTACAGAGCAGAGGAACAGGAAATGAGGTGGATCGACGCTATCAGAAGGCGATCGCGATGATGGATGAAACCATTTACGCCATGATCCAGCACCGCCGCACCAATGGAACTGATAACCAGGATTTGCTGGGAATGTTGATGCAAATTGAAGATGCAGATGATGGCAGTCGCATGACCGACAAGCAACTGCGAGATGAAGTAGCCACCCTGATTCTGGCAGGGCATGAAACCACCGCAAACACGCTGTCCTGGACATGGATGCTGCTGGCAAATCACCCCCACATCCGGCAAAAACTGGATACAGAATTGAGCACGGTCTTAGATGGGCGATCGCCAACGATTACCGATTTACCACAGTTGACCTACACCCATTGGGTGGTCAAAGAATCCATGCGGTTGTATCCTCCTGTCACTGAGGTAACGCGAGAAGCCACCCAGGATTGTGAAATTGGGGGTTACGCTATTTCCAAAGGAAGCACCCTGATCGCCAGCCAGTGGGTGATGCACCGTCATCCGCACTACTTTGCAGAACCAGAGGTGTTCAATCCAGAACGCTGGAACCATGATCTAGAGAAGCAGTTGCCTCGCGGAGTGTATTTTCCGTTTGGCGATGGTCCTCGCGTTTGCATTGGCAAGAGTTTTGCCGTGATGGAAGCGATTTTGATTTTGGCAACAATCGCCCAAACATTTCACCTCGAATTGGCTCCTGATCAAACTATTAAACTGCAGCCCTCTATCACGCTACGTCCCAAAGACGGCATTCAAGTGGTGTTGAAGAAAGTTTGAATCATTTTCTGATTGGGTCTTTAGCGAGTTCGTTGTCTCTACATTCCAAACACCTAGAGTTTTAATTCTTCGATCTGCGAAGGTTGTTTATGAGTTGTCTCTGTTTGATTCAGTGTGGTTACATCGGGTTACGATTCTTGCGCTACAAATTTTCTCCCTGGCTGACACTGGCGATCGCACCCATTAAACTGCTTACTTCATCTAAAGTGCAACGCACCCGTGAACACATTCGCTACATGAGGGCAATCAGCCGAATTGATTTTGTGGGAGTTTACACACTGCTCAACGATTTGCTGTGGTAGCATACCTGCCCATGAAATTCGTCTCATCACTCTATCTACTGGCTCACCGAGTTCACTGAGAAACATCATGCTTCAGTCACCTCTAAAGCTGCCCAACTTCCGTTGGCTTTGGATTAGGCAGACCCTAATATTTTGCGCTGCTCAGTTCTGATTTGTTGCATTAACCTGGTTAGTGCTGCAAAAAACAGGGTCAGGAATTGCCTTAGGAACGGTACTCATGGCGGCAGCCATTCCTCGTGGGTTGTTTATGTTAGTCGGAGGCTCAGCGATCGCCGTATCGTCAATACACACGCCAGCAAGGCACATCAGGCAAAGTGGAGCTTAGGACAAGCTGTATCAGCGTTATCAAATTGGTGGCGCGAAAAATTTTAATCTGGTAGAGTACTGATAACTTTTTAAAGAACTCTATTGGGCTGAGCCGTGTTTTGTAGCTATGAGCGATACTCCCCTCACTGACCTCCCTGAGTGCCCCGATGATGCTGTGCTATTAGATGAAAGTAGCTTTAGCACGGACATTGACGAGTTTGTGAGACATCTTGTAGCTCAGGGTACTTGCGGAGCTAGCAAAGATGATTTGAAACCTTGGATCATTCAGTGGGTTGCTGATTCGCCCAATCGCTCTACTTATCGGGACAGGAAGTGGGAAGCAATCTGGTACTTAGGAACTCCTGAACGAACTTTTCAACAGTGGGTAAAGAACTTCCGTGAAAGGAAAGAATTGCCAAAGAAACATTCTAAAGGTCAGCATCAACTGACTAAGTACTGGGAGCCAGAGATTATCAGAATTTGGACTGAGGGAAATAAGAACGGTCAGATCAAAACTATTCAGTCTGTGTTGGATGACCTGAATGGCGAAGCATTTCACAACCAAGAAGGGAAGGAAGTTGTTTCGTATTCAACCGCATACCGTATTTTGAAGCCCTTAATTGAGCAAAGGGAACTTGTTGAAGGAGCACGTAGTTCAGGTCAGGGCGATCGCTGTATCGTTAATACACGTGACGGCAAAGCACTTCAGGCAAAGTGGAGCAATGAGATTATTCAGATTGACTCCACACTAATTGATTTATTTACTGAATATGAAGACGGGAAGGAGGTTTTAGGCTGTCGAATAGTAAAGGGGAAAGAGCAGGAAATACTGCCTCCACTAGGGGTTCTTCGTCTTTGGTTAACCCTTGCAAAAGACGTAAAGTCTACTTGTGTTCTTGGCTTTCTGTTAAATGCAAAGCATCCAACTTCGGATGATATCGCTTTGCTGATTCTTCGCGTTATTCGACCTAAGAACTATCCACCTGACTATGAATTGCAGAATGTGGCGATTCCTTACGGGCGATTCAAGCATCTGCATACCGATGGTGGAAAGTACCTTAACTGCAATTACCTGCATCAAATTGGGAAGGAAGTAGGTTTTACCTGCCATCTCAGGATGAGAACTGAAGATGGAGGAGATGTTGAGGTTATGTTTAACATTCTCAGGTATTTACTTTACGAGTGCCCTGGATATACAAACTCGAATACGCAGAAGAGACCCAAAGGCGCAGAAGAGAGGGCATGTTTAAAGCCGAAGGATGTCGATAAAATTTTAGCTTGGTTTTTCTACGGAACTCATAACTATAAAGTTTGTCGCAAGCACAGAACAATGACTCGATATCAGAGATGGATCGACAAGCTGCCTAACAAACAGCTTCCCATCGAAGTTCCTGAAGAGAAGTTAACTAGCTGCATGACAAGAGCAATCCGTCGTAAGGTTCAGAAGCAAGGTATTGTCTCATTTGAAAACCGCCTGTACCAAGGAGAATCCTTAAAGGGGTATGTAGGGCAAGATGTTTTACTAAGGCTTGACCCTGACCACATTCTACATATGGCTGCTTTCAGTTTAGAGGATGATAAACAGGGTAAGTCTTTGGGCAAGGTAGAAATGTTGAATATAGAGGAATTAAACGAGTACATTGATGAGCTAAACTTGGAAATTTCTGAGATTAGCCTGGAGAAGAACAATCTTTCTCTAGATGAGCTACTTGAAATCAATGATGCAATTAAGGTGAAGTCTAACCAAGCTGAAGCATCCAGTCAGCCTAGCAGACTTGGAAATAGAAGAAAAATTAAAAACCTTGTACAGGAGAAAACTGAACAGAAGAATAACGAACGTCGTAAACGTAAGCAAAATCAAAATGACGAATTACGCAATGCCGCCAAGCAGTCTACAAAGCCTGTTGACGAATCAACCCAACCCAACGATAAATCTCAAGAGAGTAAGAAACCCAGCTCAGATAAGGTGGTAGATTTCCAACAGCAGAAGCAAAAAAGGAACATTGAATTTTTCGACGAGATGTTGAAGTCTGATAGGGAACAGCAACCACAAGTGATCACTCCCCAGTGGAACAACCGATTTTGGTAACTTGCAATTGGTGATAGAACTATGATTCCGCAAAGTGCCCCCATCAAACACTCGGTCCAGCCCTCATCAGGACTAGGGAATGTTGAGGAAGCTATTCGAGAATTGATTGATCGTCATTTCTTCACCAGAACAGATCAATACTTGGAAATTGTTCCTTGGCTACATGAACGGCGCGAGTATAAATCATGTGGCGGAATTTCCGGCTCAAGAGGAGTTGGAAAAACTAGAGCTTTGCAGGAATACATTGCTATGGTCAATGGTCACCGTGGACCAATGCGGCGTATTAAGCCCCTACGCAGCTTCTATCTCAAAAGCTTCACATCTTGGGGTACCAGAGATGTTTTTAACCGCATTCTAGAGCTTCTTAATCATGGTGCTAGGCAAGGAGCACCTAAGGATATTAGGCTACGAACTTGGGAGATGTTGGAAGATTTTGGGTTAGAGCTTCTAATCCTTGACAATGCTCACCTCGTGACCGACAAGGTACTCTTTGACTTAGTTGAGTGCTATCGAGATTTCAAAGCTGCGATTGTTTTAGTTGGTCCAAATGATGAGTTAGACAAAAGGTTAAAGGCGTTAGATTTGCTTAACAACTTTAGGTGTCATCGTAAATTTCAATCGCTTTCCCCGAGGCAATTAGTGAGTGCGCTGAAAGGTTTCAAGAAGGATGTCTTGGCATTACCAGAAACGACAGAATTTTTCGATGGAGAAATTATAAATGCGATTTGTGAAGCATCTGGAGGTAACGCGAGCAAACCCGACGAGCCAGGTTGCAATTTCACAGCTATCACAGAAATTTTGGTCCTTACGATTGCACAATCGTCAAAGGATGGAGTCTTGCGTTTAGATAAGGGTATCCTTCGAAAGGTTTTGCTTGATTATGGTGTGGCTTTTGAACCAAAATCGGAGGAGCAAAATGATACAGAGCCTGGAGTTACCGGATGATTACCCATGGTTTAAATACGTTGAGCCGAAGGATGGGGAGAGCATTGCCAGTTTTATACATCGGTTCCGACAAGCAAAAGGTAATCGAATTTCTTCTCCTAGTCAGTTAGGAGAAATCCTTGGTGTTGGCACTGCAATTAATTGTTGGGAAAACCTTCAGTTTGGAAGGAAACCTACGCAGGAAGAAGTGGCGGCACTCAGCAAAGTAACTCGCGTTGAAACAGATAGGCTTTGGCAGATGTTTCCACCTAAAGGAGAACGATCGCAACCAAATGTAATTCGGTTGTGCGCCGCCTGTTATCAAGAAGGCCCGTATCATCGAATTGCTTGGCAACTTCGTTCAACAAGGGGGTGCGATCGCCACAAACTTAAGTTGCTGATGAAATGTCCAGGTTGTGAAACGCTGTTCCCCGTACCTTCCCGCTGGGTAGAGGGAAAATGCCAGAACAAAAAGTGTGGTATGCGGTACTCAAGGATGGCTAAGCACCAAGCAAAAATCTAAAAATTAAGGTTGTGTCGCAAAAACTTATAAAGGACAAGCGATTGGTATTGTTTTCATTGCCTTAAGTAGCAATTCCAAAAATCGCTTCGATAAATTTCAGGGTATGTCAATAGATTTGTGTCAAAGATCTAAATTCAGAGAGGAAAGCGATCTTCATAAGCGATCGCAAACTGATTTAGAGCAGGTCTCCAATCTCGAATCGGCATCGTCCA
>NZ_JACJPC010000139.1:0-2913 GCF_014695875.1 Leptolyngbya sp. FACHB-541
GGTACACCCGATGCTTGAGAACCGTTGTTATTAGAAGAGGGCATGACCATAAGAGTTCACCTGAACTAGACAGTAATTTGTGAGCGGTCAGGTGTCTCACTCATATTGTCACAAAGGGGGCACCTGATTTGTTACCAGAAGCACTCGCCATTGCTATGGATGTTCGGTTTGAGCGCGATCGCGGCGAGCGTGCTTCAGCTTTGATTGCCCTAGCGTCCGAGATGTCAAAGATGCAAACGGGCAAACTTTTTCCCCTTTGGCAAAAAATACTCCACTCGTTATCTTTCCAATCTCGTCGGGACTTTCTGCCTGATATATTGGCGCTAAATTCGGTTATCTAATGCCTTGGGAGATCGGGCAGCAGTGGCGGAAGTTTTGATTGCGATCCAGGATGTAGGACGGTGGTGTCCGTGATACCGATAAGTTTCGCCCATGCGACCCTCTTCATCGCTTCAATGCCGCTCAATGTTCTTCTGGCATTATTAAACGACTTAAATCCCATTATCGGTTTTACGGTTCGTTTAATATGACGGTGATCCTTTGAACAGGATGATTTGGGGCAAGAAATGCCGCCACTTGAACAAAGAGGAAGGAGACATGGGAGGAGAAGGCAAAGTTTAGGGCTGTGTATGCCGGATTTCCAGCCGCTCTCAATGCGTTGGTGGTGGCAAAAGAGGTTTTTGCAGAGCTGAAGCGAACAGATTAAACTGAATGAACACATCTGTTCTTTGCAGGAGTTGCGATTGAGCAAAAACAACGCGCCCAGGCTTTAAGTTTTGACTCCTAGAAGAGGTGGTTTATGACAGTACAACATTCATTTTCTGAGCATTCTGATATCTCTAAATCACCCGATCAGACACTAAGTGCGATCGTTACCGTGCGCCCTGACGTTGAAACGCTAACTCGTCAGCGCCTGCCCTATTTCGTAGGGATCTCTAAAAGCACGGCTGGTGCAAAGGGAGTTTCAATGAACCTCGTGATCATTCCTGCGGGTGGAACTGCTGAACCACACTTTCACCGCGACTATGAAACTGCAATTTATCTCATCAAAGGGCGTGTAGAGACTCGTTACGGTGAAGGACTCAAACAATCAGTGATTAACGAAGCGGGAGATTTCATCTTTATTCCTCTAGGTGTTCCACATCAGCCTTACAACTTGAGTGACACCGAACCCGCTCACGCGCTTGTTGCTCGAAATGACCCAAACGAGCAAGAGAACGTTGTTCTCTACGATCCAACTTCCAAAGGATAAAGGCAAACCATACTGCAAATTTTTGCGATCGCTCTAGTGCCAACAGGTTTGGGCTGTTGATCGAACTGAGTAAGATGACAATGAGAGACAGCACGCAATTTTATGATCAGGATTGGGGAACAAGACATCCACTGACAGGAAATCTTCCTCAATTGGGTGAACTCAGGCAACGGTTTGATCATACAACTCCGGTGTTATCCAGTCGGCAAATGGGCTGGAACGGGATTTCAGTTGAGCAGTATCACCATCTTTCAAGTTCGTTTGAAGTTGAATTTCCTGCCCCATCAGATCATTGGCTCGTCTTACCCTTAGGGACACCTGTCTCTGTAACTCAAAAGTCTGACGATCGCTTGCATGAATCCGTCATTCAGAAGGGCGACAGCATCCTTGTTCCTGCCGGGCAACCGAAGTACTGGTGTCGGCGCGAAGGCATCTGCTATGCGATGCACATTCACTTGAAACCAGAGATGATTAGGCAAACCGCTGAAGCATCTGAAATGGATACAAAGCGAATCGATCTCATGGAGTGTTTCGGTAAGCAAGATTTACAGCTTCATCAGATCGCCATGCTGCTTTTAGCGGAGTTGAAATCAGGCGGCATGATGGGTCAATTGTATGTCGAATCATTATCTCAGGTGTTAGCAATTCATCTGCTACGACACTATTCTCAGTCTGCACTAATCATCAAGTCTGAGAATGGAAGTTTAACTCACTCCCAATTGCAGCAAGCGATCGACTATATTCACACCCACCTCAATCGAGGTTTGTCACTGGCTGAGCTGGCAGGTGTGATCAATATTAGTCCTACTTACTTTGCGAGTTTGTTCAAACAAGCTATGGGAATATCGCCGCACCAGTACGTGATCCAACAGCGAGTGGAACGGGCAAAGGTGATGTTGAAGAGAACAGATTTGGCGATCGCAGACATTGCCTTACGAGTGGGCTTTTCTAACCAAAGCCACTTAACACGACACTTTAAACGCCTAACTGGAATAACACCCAAGCAGGTGCGCTAAAACCATAAGGATGTGACAAAACATTGTAAGAATCTGCAAGAAACCGAGTATTAGAACTGGCTACACTCTAGACCAGTAGGAAAAGAACTTATACCAATTCTTCAAAGTAAGGCTACAGATGGTACAAAGCTTTTGATGGGTTCAAAGACGAAGGATGGCAGGGGTATACAAGCTAGAGATTAGTGAGAGTGAGGAAGACCTCAAAGGGTTACTGAGAGAGCAGAAAACTGCATCAGGCAAAGAACGGATACAACTGCTGTATCTGCTCAAAAGTAGGCAAGCTGCAACGGTACAGCAAGCAGCGCAATTGCTTGGACGCAACCGGGTCAGCGTTCAGAAGTGGTTACGGCGCTATCGAGCAGGAGGACTCAGCGAGATGCTGGAGAAAAAGGAACCCTGCGGTCGCCCCCGTGCGATTCCAGCCTGGGCAGAAGCGAGTCTGAAAAAGCGGTTGCAAGAGCCTGAGGGGTTTGATGGCTACGGAGCAATTTGTGATTGGTTCGAGACACAGTTGGGGGTTGAGGCGAAGTACAAAACGGTGCATAAACTGGTGTACTACCGTCTCCAGGCATCTCCTAAAGTTCCTCGTCCGGTGAGTGTAGAACAGTCGTGTGAGCGGATGGAAGCATATAAAAAAACTTGAGC
>NZ_JACJPC010000014.1:0-113599 GCF_014695875.1 Leptolyngbya sp. FACHB-541
GAATCAGCCTTCAAAGTCATTTACCTAGCCATCCAGAATATTTCCAAAAAATGGACGATGCCGATTCGAGACTGGAGACCTGCTCTAAATCAGTTTGCAATTATGTATGATGACCGCTTTCCTCTCTAAATTTAGATCTTTGACACAGATCTATTTACATACCCGCGGCTGGAGCGCTGCGTGTTCATGATCTATGCCCCACGGGTATACAACCCTCTCGTCTAACCTCGTTAAACCTCGTATCAAGAGGTTAAACCTTGTGTTGCCTCGTCCGAAGAGGAATCAAGAGGCGTGACGAGGTTGTTTGTTGTAGCGCTAATCCTTCATCCCTTAAATCGTGGGAACTCTCGCTCGAACTATCTCATCTGAGAGCGAGACATCCCATGTCCACAATCAATTATCAGACCGAGGTCGTTATCACGGAAGGCACCAAGTTAGATATTGGGTGGCTCATGCGTGGTACTCGAACCCCGGCAAGCTACATCCTTACCGTTGGCACCGCTGCGGTGCTGAATGACGAAGTTTTATCCGTAACGTCCTCGGTTGATAACTTGCTGATTCAAGCTGGTACCAAGCTAAGCTTTGGCAACCAGATTGTTATCGTCACCACCGACACGATTGTTGATGCAACGACCCCAACTGATTTACCCATTCGCGCATTAGGTGCACCGATCGCCGCTAACGCAACTGCTACCACCCGAGCGCTATTGACCGTGCTGGGTCTGACCGATGCTTCTCCCAGTGGTGAAACTCAAGTTGAAGATACTTCCAACTTCTTGAGCGGTTTTGGTAATGAGGGAGTCATCGTTGGCGTAAACCGGACTGTTCAGTGCTCCGGCAACGTGATTGTGGGCGATCGGGCAATGGATCGCATCATCAAGCCTCTAATTCTGGACGATGAGAAGGCACGTCGCGAGATTTACGCTGACCTCCAGCTCCCCTCCGGCGAACGTTACCAGGGCGCGGCAAAGATTCAGTCATTCTCCAGCCCTTCTGCAAACCGTTCGATTCAGAAGTTCCAGTTCCAGCTTATGTTCCAGGGCTTGAGCTTCAAGCACACCCCAGCGACCACCTACGCGGCGATCGCCCAGGATGCAGCGTAAGCGATACGACATCTTGGCTTCCCGCTACTGGGATGTGTGTTTGGTAAATGCGCGGGTTGAAGATGGGCGGCTGCTCTGCGGTTTCGCCCACTTCGAGGGGGGAGGGTTAAGCGAGCAAGTCGCCGTCTTTCCCCCATCCCGCCCTAACGAAATTTTTTGGCTCGAAGTGCCACAGCGGGCCCAGCAGACGCTGACCAATGTGGTGATGACCTCCCCCACAGACGAACTAGAATTCAAATTGGTTGAGAAAAATGGCTAAACTTCTTCCCTTCGTAGTCCAGCCCCGTACAGAGATCCGGGCTGTCGGTACTCCTGAAATCGGTGTGATTCACCTGCTTAAGAAAGGTGGCATCAGCCCCAACGAAAACCCTGTAGACATTCAGCAGGCAGGCACCCGTCAAGCGAAAACACAGTTATTGCTAGAGTCAGCTACGAAGCGGCTAGCAGACGAGGAGAGAATTACTCGGAAGGAAGCCCGCAAGCGTCTGTTTGCGATGCCCGTCAGTAAAGAAGAAACTAACGGTGAGGCAGAAGTAGATATGCCCTCACTCTACGATTACCTCTCCCAAGAAGAGGCAACTCAACTCCTAAACCTGCGCGAGAATCACGCTGACACTGCGATTAAAGCGGCTACGCTGTTCATTCAGCATCGGGTAGCCTATCCGGTGCAGGTGACTGCTAAGGCTAAAGCTGGAGAAGAGAAGTTGGCGATCGCCCCTCTCTCATTTGAAATTGCCGATGGTCAGAAGATCCGGTTCGGGGGGTTACGTGTTGAGGTCGATGGCTATCACGAGCCAGAATCTGAAGAGTTGAAGGTTAAGTCTTTGAAGCAGCCTCTAGCAGCAGAGGCGATCGGATATCTGCAAGATCCAGATGTGAATAAGTTGCTGTTAGGTAACAGTGAGTGGTCAGAGCAGGATACCCGTGATTGCCTGACTGAAGAGTTGATCCTTCACATTCACCACTTCTACCAAATCGAGATGGGCGGCGTTCCTGAAGAAGAGGAGGCGCAGCCCGACGCTGACGAGGGAAAGAACCTAGCCTCAAGCTCCTCCGTCGCATTGCCAGCCGCAGCGTAATTGATTGGGGTGAGCTATTCTGGCAGCTCCAATATTACGGCTGTCGGGATGAGCGGTTTAACCATGAGAATTTTGGGAATCAGACCGATTCTCTAATCTTCCAAGCGCTGGACTTTTACACCCGGCGCTGGAAGCTCGATTTGAACACACAGTCTAAAACCCATGCGATCGGCTGGAGTGGTTTGTTTAACGGCTTCGGTGGCAAAGATTCTGCCAAGATGGAGCCGTGGCAGCTCCTACCCTTCCCTGACCTGGCAGAGACGAAGGTGAAGCGCCTCAGCTCGAAGACGGCGCACATCTTAGCTAGCTTGATTGAAGGTAGTTCACTGCCTCAGCGCATCATTGGGACGGTGAGACAATTTGACGAGATTGTTGAATTAATTGATGAAGCAAGTTGAGGGGGGAAGCTGAATTAGCTCCCCCCCTCAACTTGCTTATTTACCTAACATGACTTGACCTAGACCGGCTGCCAGCTGGCGACTCTCTCAAAAGCTTGGATCACCTTCTACGTTCCAGAGGCTATACAAAAGCTGGCAACCTCTAATCAATCCCGCTATCTGATCAAACTTGCTATCTCAGCTTCGGTTGAAGTTTGTCTTTAAAGTGGGCGGGTGGCGCAATTAAGCCTGCCCAAAACAGAACCTTGCGAATTGCCTAGGCAATTCGCAAGGCTTTCATATACTGAAGTCTGACGGTACTGCCGTCTGTGAATCTGCTGAGGATTCAGCCAAAGGAAATGCTTGATTCGGATAGATTGCAACTAACTGTCCAAGGAGTAAAGGTGTACTATGGCTACATGGTTAAAGCAGTACTCTATCAAGGTGATGCAATTTGTTGGCTGCGTGATCTGCCGGATGC
Source organism: Leptolyngbya sp. FACHB-541 (assembly GCF_014695875.1). Lineage (NCBI taxonomy): Bacteria > Bacillati > Cyanobacteriota > Cyanophyceae > Leptolyngbyales > Leptolyngbyaceae > Leptolyngbya > Leptolyngbya sp. FACHB-541. The sequence continues at coordinate 3,041 of NZ_JACJPC010000014.1, forward strand.
GTCAGTTGACCTTATTGTGACCGATCCCCCATACGAGTCGTTGGAAAAGCATCGCGCGATAGGTACTACCACACGCCTTAAGCACAGCAAAGCATCTAGCAATGATTGGTTTGATATCTTTCCTAACGATCGGTTCCATGAGCTATTCGTTGAGCTGTATCGGGTATTGAAGAAGAATTCTCATTTCTACCTCTACTGTGACAATGAAACAATGTTCGTGGCAAAACCCATTGCAGAGTCCGTAGGGTTTCGCTTCTGGAAGCCACTTGTGTGGGACAAGATGAAGATCGGGATGGGGTACCACTATCGTGCTCGATATGAATTCATACTGTTCTTTGAGAAGGGTAAAAGGAAGCTCAATGATCTTGGTGTTCCTGACATCATTCAAGTGCCTCGGATTTACCGTGGATATCCAACTGAGAAGCCTGTTGAGGTTTCAGAAGTTCTCATAAAGCAAAGTACAGAGCCAAATGAAATCGTTATCGATCCCTTCATGGGTTCTGGCTCGACAGGCATTGCTTCGGTGAAACTTGGTCGTCACTTTATCGGCAACGATATTGGCTCAGAGGCTTTAAAAGTAACTCGCGAGCGGCTTCAAAATCTGCAAGTTGACTTTGTATCTACTCTCTGGCCGCAGTCAACATCAATGTCCGAAACGACACAACTTGATATCTCAATCTGAAGGCTCGGCTCAAACTTCAAAAGGCACTATTGTTAACATTTACGCAAGGTTCTGATAGTTATTAAGATGGGAGACAACCATGGCGCTGTCAAGAGGAGCGAAGAAGCTGTTCGAGTGGCTTAAACAGCAACGTGCAGGAACGATCGTAAGCTACAAAGATGTCATGGATGTCACTGGCTGGAGTGAGGTGTCTCTCACTACTTATATCGGTAAGAACAAAGTTGCTCCCTTTCTACAAAAACTCGGAGATCAACGTTTCAAGCTCATTATGGATGGCAATGAGATAACTGAAAGTTTTTTTGACGAGACATTCACTCAGACCACACCGCGGCAAGTTAAGCTCTCCTCAGGTGAACCACTGCAGGGTCAAGTTAACGAATACAAACTCGTCGAGCCATTAGGGAATGGAGCGGTAGGACACGTTTGGTCTGCTCAAACGCAGTTACCGGGGTTCACACTTGTGGCTGCTAAGGTAATGCTTCCGCGACAAGACCTACTGCAGGGCTCAAAGCTTCCAAATGTACGAGAACGGTTTAGGCGTGAGGCAAGAAATGGACGTGAGCTTAATCACCCAAACGTCGTCAAGTACATCGACGTAGGAGAAATTCAACAGAACCCGTTCTTGGTTATGGAGCTAGCGAATCGCTCTATTGCCGACAAACTTTGCGATAGTGGTCTTATTCCTGAGGAAGAAGCTGCTGAAATAATACTGAATGCTGCCATCGGTCTTGATTTCCTACATTCAAAGGAATGCCCTCATCGAGACATCAAACCAGCAAACCTCTTAGAGTTTTCTGATGCGATTAAACTTGGAGATCTCGGAATCGTTAAGTGGAGTGACTTTGACCCTAATTTCACGGGAGGAGGGACTATTACTTTGGAATCAATGCAACTTGGTTCCTGGTTCTACATGGCTCCAGAACAGCAAGAATCACCACACAACGCAGTCAAGGCGTCAGATATATATGCCTTGGGCGTTACTTGGATACAACTGCTCACTGGTAAAGTACCAAGTCCTCAGGCAATTGGTGCCGGAAGATATCAATTGCCTGAGGTAAGGTCTGGCGTTGCCGAGCTACTGGCAAATATGCTCAGATACAATCCAACTGACCGTCCAAGCCTTATAGATATTCAGGGAACAATTCAAAGATCGTACTTAATATAGTGACAGATGCAGGATCCGAAATTTCAACTTCAAGTTGTCAGGCAGAATATTTAACTGTTGCAAAAGTAAATGAAGATTGAATTTATTACAGCAGTTGTTGCTCTCATAGTTTCAATTACAGGAATCTTAATTAATGCACTACAAATAGATATCCAGCGCCGTAAGTTAAAGGATGACAGAGGACAATGGGAACGGGAATTCCAGAATAAGCAGAGTGAGTGGGAGCGCGCAGTAGAACGAGGAATTACTCAGGTAATATTTCAGGAAGCATCAATAAAATTATACGAGGCTAGACTTAGGGAATATGCTTCAGTTTGGCCGTTATTGAAAATAACAGCAAGATATGAGTGGCAAAGATTGGGAGGAGGTCAATTGGCTGAGGATTCCCACCAAAATGCAATAGAAGCCGTACAAAAAATGGCTGACAATCTGACCAACATTGCTTATGACAGTCTGGGTTTGTTGATGTCAGAAGAGTCTCGAACACACCTCACAGGTCTGCGTCGTTGCTGTGGTGCTTTCAAAAAAAATAAGATGACATTCGAAGAACTAGCAGGACAGGCACATTGGTTTAAGCATAGCCTCAGGGCTGATTTGCACATTCCTAATAAGTCTATCGAAAATGAGGAGTTTAAAAAATATACAGAGATAATCAATGAAATCCTTCAATCTGATAGAAATTGAAGACAAATTTATCCATATTGCGATCGCCTATCACATTAAGTTAGGCTGGGTTGTGGCTCATAAACCCAGCTCTTGCTTAAATGTTTCTAGGGATACCGTCCCTTTTTCCTGAGCTTCAGCTTTGGCTCCGCGCGCATCTTCAAGGTCTTCCTGCCCTTCCAAGTATTGCTTCATTACAGTCTCTAGATCACCGCCTATCGCCATCCAATCTGCTGCAAGCGCCAAACCATCAACCTGTTCACGAGGCAAAGTTGTGTTGTACACCTCAAGAGTGCCTCCAAAATCCATCAACCTCGCAATGCCTTCTATGAAAGACGGTCTAGCATACAGAAAATCTGTCAATCCGTTTAGGTTTATCTTCATTGGCTTTCCCTCTAAACCAAGTCTGTTGATAGCCGTCTATTCATGCATCAGAACCATTTCCATTACGCCGCTGCTGCTCCCCAAACAAATACTCTAAGATTCGGTGGTTCTCAGATTGCAGACCTCTGATAGCCTCTCGGTTTTCCTGCGCCTGTTGTGCAAAGCCGTCCATCATGCTAATCATATCAGCTATGCTAGAGCGCATTTCTTCGCGGTCTTGCTGTGCCTGTTGTGCAAGATCACCGATCATGCTACGCATTTCTTCGCGGTCTTGCTGTGCTTGTTGCCCTAGCTGCTGAATGCCTAGAAGCGTTGCCTCTGCAAGGTTTTCAAGGCGATTTAAGCGCTCTTCTGTGTCAGTCACGTCAAACCCCTTCATTGAATGCTGAAGACGCTTTGGTGCAAACCGTCTCGATTAATCGTCTATTGCTATTGTCGCAAACCGCGACAAAATTTGAGTACTTTGTTGTATGAAGCAAACAAAATACTGAAAGATTGCTGCCTTTAAGTCCAAGCCGATCATCCTCACCAGTTGCGGGAACTCTCAGACGGAGTTTCTGAGCGTCTTCTGTGGCAACTAGCGTTGGTGAATTGGTGCTGGAGTTGGGCTTAGACCCAACTGCCTATAACGAAGGCATGGAGAACGCGCATAAGGACGCGATCGCCATTGGTCAGGAGATCGAAGCTAGCCTGCGAGTTTCCCTGCCAACTCTCACGCCCAAAGTTGATGACTCAGCACTGACTAGGCTCAATAAACATTTTGACCTTAAAGAAAGTCACGCCAAACGGCTCAATCGATTCTTTTCTCAGAACCCACTCAAAATCAAAGTTGATTTCTCACAACTGAACCAACTTGAGCGCAAATTAGACAAGCTTGAGCGGCGAAGAACTACTGCCTCAATTCGCACCCAAACTAGTGGCAACACCGGCAGTTCGGGGGGTGACTCTAACTCTCAACTTGCTGAGATGATTGGCAAGGCAGTTGCACGAAACCTTAGACCAGGTTTAGCAGGACGAGCAGCGGGGTTAGTGGGGAATGTCTTAGCAACTCCCGGTAGGGTCGCTGGCAGAACACTGGCTGGGGTAGCTGAAGGGTTAATGTTCGGTGTGACACAGGAGGTCAGCCGCAACTTAGGCAAAGGGTTATCCAAAGCAATTGAGAACAGCCTTTCTGGTTCTGTAGGCAGTTCAGAGTTGCTAGGGGAGAAAGTTGGAGGCGCGATCGCTCAATCAATGGGGCGGTCGATGTCCGAGAAGTTTAAAGACCTACCCGATACGCTCAACAAGTTTGTAGATGAACTAGAAATTGACTCCAAGCTAAGGCGCAAATTCAAACAAGCCATTGGAGAAATCGAAGAGTTCCAGAAGCAGACTGCGGAACTACTGACGGAGACATTAGGCGGACAGCCAGCAATTCAACAGGAGGCACTGTACCAACGGGGAACCCAATCTCGCGATCGCCGGCGCAGAGTTCCTGCCACCCAGGAACAAGCTGCTGAAGAGTGGCGTGAGGCATTAAGAAGCAGAGATCGAGTACAGGCTTCAGCATTTAAGAGAACATTCAAAAACAGTCAACAATTTAAGCAACTCAAGGACGAATACGGTAGTACCCAGGAACAGTTTTCAGGACTAGAGAGCCAAGTTCAACAAGCTGAACAAGCCGGTGCTCCAGCCGAAGAAATCGAAGGGCTGACAACTCAGCTTAGACAAACTGGAGCTAAGCTGCGAGGTTTAGCTCAGGCGATGCAGAACATCGTTAAATATCAGGAAACCGTTGATAAAGCTGTAGTTGAAGCACAGCAGCGAGTCAAATCAGGCTATCAGCAGGTACAAGCTTTAGCTCCCAAACCTCAGCCTAAGACCTATATGGATTTGGTTCGTCAGGTTACGGGCAAAGAGTTATCCCCTGAAAAGATTCCTCAATTGAGGATTGCAGACGCTTCGCTTAAAAAATCTGGAGCGCTCAGCCAATACGACCCTGCCCGCAATGCAATTGAAGTAACTCGCAAAACTTACGAGGCAATTGAGAATAACACCCTAACTCCTCAACAAGTTGAGATGTTGAAAGAGGAGCTAGAACATGCTGTAGATTTCGACTTTGGCTCTTTTAAAGGACTGCAAGCTGCCAAACAAAGTCGAATTATCGGCAAGCCCGTAGTCCCTACTGCTGAGGAGTTTTCAGCAATCGCCCCTGGACTAGCTCCCTATGCCCCAGAGCGGAGGGCATTGGAGCTAAATGCCAAAATCAAGGCTCGAAGGGGTATGACTGCCTATGAGCAAGAGTCTAGGCAGTCAATGTTGATTAACAATGTTCCGACTCTGGCTTCTAACAAAGAGGCGATCGCTAACCAGAGAACGCAGTTGCAGGCGAAATTGCAACAGATTGGAAAAATTAGTGCTCTAACAGGAAACGACCTGTCCAAAGCACTTGCGTCTTACAACGGTTTCTTCGATTCACTTCAGCAGAAAATAGAACAAGCTGTTGAAGAAATGCTGTCAGATATTGATGGCTTAGATCAGTCTAAAGTTAACTCTATCGTCCAGAAGATAAAAGGCTATTGGGAAACTGTAGAAGGATTGAATCAGAAGGTCAATCAACTACTTCAGAAACAAATTGATGATGTTTCTGTTACCTCTAACTATGACGTTTGGACGGGCAAATTAGAGCGTTCCAAAAATTCAGGCTTATCCAACCAACCTCTAGGAACGGTTGATGATGAGTTCCTTAATCCAAATTTCGATCCGTTTGCAATAGATCGCCCCCCTATTGCAATTCCCCTTCAACTATCTATGCCAGAGGCAGAACTTGTACCCGTACAGATTCAGCCTAAGCAAACTCAGGTTACAGCTAGTCAAACTCAGGGCAGGGGATTTGCTAAGCCAACTCAAAGAGCAGTTGATGCCACAAATCAAGCTGTCAAGCAAGTTACTCAAAATGCTACCCAGACTGCCCAAGCTGCGATCGCCGAAGCACAGAAGTTAGAGAACGCTTTTTCTGGCTTGTACAAGGGGTTGCAGGATGCGATTAAGAAGGGAGATGACCGGCTTGTAAGAGCCTACAGTAGCGAACTTAAAGATATGGCAGAGGGTAGCCGCTCTGCCATCAATACGTTAATTGAACAAGCAAAACAGTCAGGCGAAACATTTGGCTCAGACGTTTTAGCCAAGCTAGGAGGAGTGAAGGGACGGTTAACTCAACGCTTTAACCTAGCCCAGAAAGGTACATCAAAGTATCAGAAAAAGAGAGCTGCTGAAGGAGAGGATTTAACGGCTCAAGCGCTTGACCCAGAAGCTGTTAGAGCAACCAACAAAACACTGCAAACCTTTAAGCAGTCTATTCAAAAGTCAATTGGGACACTCAATCAACTAACCGCTAACCTCGCAGGAGTTGAGGTACAAGAGAGCTTTGGAAAAACCCTTCAGAAAGCAGCGGTTTCAGAGCGTGGCAAAGACCTTTTGGTTAACACAGGTGGATTTATAGCATCCAACCTTGCTAGCCAGCATGGACTGTTGCCGGAGCTGGGCGGCGATTTGATTGGAGCACTTGTTACCCGACAAGTCGTTGAAGCTGGCATTGCTGGCAAAGACGCATACAGCAAACTTCAGAATGACGAAACCTTCAAAGCGGCAGATGCTTTGAAGAAGTTCTCGATGATCCTCACTGAGGTCACCGCAAAACTCCAAAGTTCTGAGTTTGGGGAAGAGCAAAACGGGGCCTTATTTGGAGATATTGCAGGGTTCACTGTTGGCAATCTGATTAAAGAACTGCCCAAGACCATTGCTCCAGGTCTGCCGGGAATGGATCTGCTGGGACAGATACCTGGCAGAGGAGCATTGGCAGCTTCACAAGCCGTTCCAATGCTCTCGAAGATGAGGGCGCAGATTACTCAGCAATTACAGTCCGGTCAATACAGTGGCGAAGAGTTGAAGGCTCAACGCCTAGATCTCAGCTACAAAAGGCTGAAACCCAATAAGCAGATGAATGATGCCGAGAAGGTATTCCTCGAAAACATCATTGAGCTGTTGGATGACGCAATTGTCAAAGCAAGACAGTTTGATCTTGCCTTTGGCATGTTAGACGCGCCTTCAATGAGGAAATTTGAGGAAAGTCTTGAGGGAGTAAATGAGGCACTAGATTCAGACGGCACAAAGATTGTTGCCCAGGTTCAGAAAACCATTGCTGACTACGAAAGAACTGTTCAGGAGCTAGAAAAAAGCTACGCTGAGCGATTCCAAACCTCACAAGACGACCTTGATGAAACATTTCGCTATCGCGAGGCTTATGCTGGGTTACTTGGGGACGGGCAAGATCCGCAGGAGTTAGACCTGGCGATCGTTCCTCCCAAACCACCCAGTGGTGAAGGTCTCTTTGGGGCACTGAAAGGAGATCTTGATGACATTGTTGAACGGCTTGGGGGCTTGAAGAATGCCGCAGGAGTGGCGTTTAAAGCGATCGTTGGGTTTGCGGCAGCTAGTATTGTGCTGCCATTCCTGACAGATCTTGCCACTTCAGCCTTGGAGACAGCAACAGAAATGGAGCAGGTTGGGCGTATGTTCAACTTTGCCTACGGATCTATGGCGGAAGGACAGTCCGTCATGGCTGACGTAAAAGCTGATGCGGAAGCGCTTGGACTTGATATGAGGCAAGCACTGCAAGGTCAGGCACAGCTAGGGGCAGCGACTCGCGGCACAAAGTTAGAGGGATTTGCGACCGAGCAAATTGGTGATGCCTCCAGAGACGCAATTTCGGCTTACAGTCTGAACCCGCAGCAGGCAGAACGGGTCAATCTGGCAATTCAGCAGATGTCGTCTAAGGGCAAAATTAGTGCTGAAGAATTGCGTCAGCAGTTAGGTGAATCGCTGCCCGGAGCGTTCCAGATTGCCGCTCGTGCGATGGGGGTGACGACTGCTGAGTTGGACAAGATGATGGAGCGGGGCGAACTGCTGTCGGAGGAGTTTCTACCCCGCTTTGCAGCACAGTTGTCAGCAGAGACGGCAGGTGCAATTCCAGGCGCAATGAAGTCATCTCAGGCTGCTATCAACCGTTTTAACAACGCGATTTTGGAATTGCAGACGAGTTTGGGTAAGCCTCTACTTCCAGCTCGAAATGCTGGATTGGAGGTCTTGACTAAGGGGATGGAACTTGCCTCAAGTGCCTCTGGAGTGTTAGTCAAAGGGTTAGGCGCTCTAGTGATTACTCCAGTCGTCAAAATGCTGTTCGATGTCGCGGCTGGAGCGATCGCCTCTGCGAAAGGCATGACCCTTGCAGGATTGGGAGCTAAGACTCTCAATTTCAGCATGAAATCATTGGCTAACACTGCCAAGGCCGTGAAGGGAGCGTTAGGAGCGATCGCCCTTCCTGCCGCCATTTTCCTGGCGATTGATGTCATCAGCTCATTTGGCAAAGCCTTCAAAGATGCGGGTGGTGAGGTTCGAGAGTTTGCAGATCAGGGTGTGAAAAGTTTAGCTGAGTACGACAAAGCTTTAGCGGACTTGCAAAATCGTTCTGGCAGAGGTGTCACACCTCCTGAACCACCACAGCCGACTGGGGTGCAAACCGAGTTTGGCGATACAGGCGGATCACTACTTGGCGGTCCGTTGGGTACATTAGAGCGGTTTATACAATCTGATAACCCCGCTGCCATTGGTTTTAGAATGACTTCTGGCATGGGGGCAGCTCCTATGCGGACATTTGGTCAGGTTGAGGCAGAGCAACAGGCGATCGCCCAAAGTGACTTCCTACGCAACACTGGCGACACTCGCGGACGACTTTTAGAGGAGTTGCAAAGGTATCAACTGAATCCCAACGGAGAGGGACTAATCGCTCAAGTAAGGGGCATTGACCAGCAGGTGGAAGAAGCCCAGGGGCAACGGCGAGCATTACTGCCGGGAGATGTGGAAGGACGCAGAGCACTTGATAAAGAGATTGATGACCTACTTCAACAGCGACAGAAGCCTGGGGAAGTATTAGCCAGCCTCCAGACCATCAACAACGCCAAAATTCAGCAGCTTCAGCAGATGATCAATCAGGCTGCCGCTGAGGGCGATACGGCAGCAGTCGCCCGATTCCAAAGCGAGTTAGACGCTACTACTGCGGCGGTAGACAAACTCAACGGTTTGATTGGCAAAACTCCTGATGTGCTGGGGCGCTTGGCACGGGGGTTTGCTGAAATTCAGGCTGAGCTTGAGAAGGTCAACATGGAGTTAGACCGCAGCGCTGCCTCCAATCGGAAGGCGATCGCCTCTGCCCAAATTGCGGGTGCAACGCCGGGAGAGCTGGAGTTTGCTCGGTCGTTGGCAGATCAGACCAACATGCGCGGTCGCATGAACGCCAACCAGTCTGCTATTGACCAGGCTCGAAATACGCTGACATCCAGCGACAAAACAATGGAGGCATTGAAGTCTGTTGGCATCAACTCTATCGACGAAATCAACCCTACTGCCCTGTCTGGTCAAATCCAGAATATGGAAGATTCAACCACCAAGGGATTGATTGAGCAGGCGATCCAACAGAAGCAACAGATCGACAGCCTCACCACCCAAAACTTTGATTTGGATGCCCAGATTAAAGAGTCTCAAGCTGCCGCTGTTGAAAAGCTGAGAAGCTTGGCAAATCAGGTTTTTGACTTCTTCCGCTCAATCGAGCAAAGCGCCAAAGAGATTCAGCTCAACGCCCAGCAGACCGCTCTACAAATCAAAACTGAGACGGCTCAAAGCAGGTTGAAAGGTGCGCTGGTCGGCTTCCAGGACTCGTTCCTCAACGATTTTGTGAACTCGCTAATTGGATTGATTGAGGCATTGAACAAGCCTCTCAATGATGCGATCGCCGCTCAACAGCAGATTCTTTCAGCTCAAAACCAATACTTCCAACAGATTCAGCAGTCGTTCCAACTGGGTCAGCAGTTACCCAGCAATCAGCAGGTGGCAGCAATGGCGGGTGAGCAGGCTGCACCGTCTGACCCGTTCACGCCACTGCCAGCGGGCCTACCCGTTGCGCCGGCTGCACCTGGTAACCAAGCGGCGATCGCCCCTGCATCCCAACGTCCAGAGGCATCGTTGCCAGCTATCCCAGTCGGGTCTACCCAAATGACCGCTCCAGAGATTCAGGGGAATCTTGGAGCACTCGCACAGCTCGACCCAGTATCAGCACAAGCGTTTAGCCAACAGGGATTAGCAGGGGCACAGGCACAGGCAGCGCAGAACTACCAGGCTCAGGTAGACATGATTAACCAGCAGCTTGCAGCCTCACAGCAGTTTGCTCAGCTTGAGGCAGTGATGCAGGCAGACGCAGCGAATCGCTCACTCTGGGAGGCGACACGGCGAATTGATGATACCTCAAGAGGGTATCAGCGGAGTCTGGAAGACTTGTTTGCACGGGGAGAGGTGGAAACACCACTGACCCAAATCCAGGGGACTTTCCGAGGCATGGCGCGGGAGTTTGAAGACTCTATGCGTGGCATGGAGGATTTCCGGCGTGGTTTGCAGCAGACCGTAGACCAGGCTGAGATGTTGCAACAGGTGATTCGGGATGGTGTGGCTCAGGGCATCATGCCGCGTGAAATGCTGCAAATGCTGCCACAACTCCAGCAGATGTCAGATGCCGCTAGGGACGACCTGAATGAGTTAGCTGGCACCATGACCGACTATGAGCAGGCTTATGGGGAAGCTGTGCGACGGCAGCAGAATGAGTTTAAGCGGCAGGAGGGAGAGCGGCGTTTTCAGGCACGGCAACGGCTCTCAGGCTATGACGTGCAGATGTATGGAGCACAGGCACAGCAGGCACGGCTGGGAGGCAATGAGGGTGTTGCTCGCAGTCTGGAGTATCGGGCTAAATATCTGGAAACGCAAAACCAGTATGAGGGACAGTTCCGAGAGCTTCAGGAGTTGCAGCGCACGGGACAGATTACCGCCGATGAGTTTGAACGGATGGCTGAATCATTGCGAGGACTGAACCAGATCTCGCTGAGAAACTTGCGAACGGAGGTGGAGAAAACCAATAACGAAGTCGCCGCTAGCGCTCTGTTTGGGGGACAGGGGCAGGATATGAGCCGACGCGATCGCCGTCGAGTGCTGCGGGATGCAAGAGAGGATTTCAGACTGGCAGTCAGAAATGGGGAGCTCAACCAAAGTCAGCAAAGGGAGTTTCGTGAAGCATTTAGCGCAGTCAGCGGCAGAGACAATGCTTCGGACGATTCGCTGGTGAGGCTATCCAATCGCTTCCAGGACAATGCTTTCTTCAATGAACTGATGCAGATGACGGGACGGGGAGATATAACGGCGATCGCTGGCATCTCTGAGCAAACTGCTTCGACCAGGATGACTGAGACTGCCGACCAAGGTTCGTCAATGGTTCAGGCATTCCGGGAAGCAAACGGAGGTATTGAGCAGCGACTAGATACCCTCAATGGCAATATCGTGTTGCTGGCCAACTCGCCGCGATCGCTCACAGTGCAAACTCCAGACCCAGTGAATGACATGAGCCAGATCCTATCTGAGCAAAGCAGACAGAAGATGGAGGCAGCAGGATTGTGAGAAGTTCCTTCTGAGAAACTTACTTCAGCAACTTTCCTTGATGAAGAGCAAGAACCACAAGTTAAACATCTTCTAGAACAGTTGCGTTGGGCGGTTGCTAGTAACTATTGAACTAAACCTTGATCTTTCTTAAATCTGCTCCAACACGGTTGTTAGCTGGCTTCCTTAGTATGTTACCAATTAGCCCACCGGAGATAATAGATGAAATATGGATCTGGAACGTTAAGAAACTCTTTCTCATCGTCCCATTCTAAAACTCTATCTTCACCAAGTTTCTCTTCAACAGCTTTGCCCATCTGTTGAAGAGCTTGTACTATACCAACACCACGAGGCGGATCGTTTGGAACTAAACTTTCAATACGATCTTTAATAGTTGCATAAGAGAGCGTCAAAACTGGATCTTCACATGCAAGGGCTTTTAGTATGACATAGTAAACGTCACCAGATTTTCCATCATTCAGGTAATGAATTTTTCGTTCAGTTCCGCGCGGTTTTGGTCCTGTGACGATAATGTCAAATGCAGTTTTGCAATTTGCTAGTGAGGTTGTGTTGCGAAGAAGTACTCCTACTTGTTCCTGATTCAAATCAATAGGAGCAATGTTTGGCTGGGTTTCACTACACCCTATATCTCGACAAAATTGTAAACATATAGCTTGCATCAGCTGTGGCGATGATACGCTTTCAGACACAAATCTATCAATAAGTGCTGGCTCAGGCTGAAGTTTGAGCAGGGGAAAACCTTTGTCGGCAATAACTCGTAACTCTGACTTCTCCCAATAGGGAATGTCTATGCAAGACACTCGCCCGCGCAAATCTGGGTTTGCCCGAATTGCATCATCACTACGATGTGTTACTGATACAACTACAATTGCTGTACCAAGTCTCGCTGCTTCTTTGAACTGTTCTGCAAGTGATTGCTGTACAGCTTTATTAATATAGTGAAAGTCGTCAACAACAAGCGTGTATCCATTCTGCCCTATGAATTCAAGTAATTCAGTGCCGTCAGGTCCATCATATTGACTAGTTTCGCCTTGAGATTGCCCTGTAGACAGGCTTCCATCGACTCCTCCTTTTGCATTGAATAGCATAGGTATTTGCAATCCAGCTTCGGATTTGCCCGTAAGTTGTGAAGCACGAGTAGCTTGCGTAGAAATAGATTTGGATAAGGGTAGTTGTAGCTTTTTACGAACTTTTTGCCAAAAGATTGATTCTTCACTGATGCCGCCTCCAGTGACAAGGAGCATTTTTTCCTTGCCTATTACACTTTCACAGAGGACAGTTTTACCGCTTTTGGATGGTCCAGAAACAGAGCAAATAAAACCTCGTGTTGCAATAGCCTCTGAGAGGCGTTGTTCAAGCTTAAGCTGTTCTCGATCATTGTAAGTGTATTCCGGCAGAAAACCTGGAGTAAAAACGACGTTTGCTTGCATGAGCTCTTGGACATCACAGATATGCTTCAACACTATGCTAAGAGCTGAGTATGTTTTATGCCAGCTAACTATCTTAAGCATTTCAGCTTGAAGACTAAGGAATCTTACGTTAACTACATTCGGAATTTCATCCTGTTTCATCACAAGCGGCACCTTAAAGAAATGAGGACAGATGAAATTCAAGCCTACTTGGGACTAGCTAGAAGGTTTGAGTATTTTCGAGGTTTAACATCAAGTTCATCTCATTAGGCAGTTGCTTCAACACAGCAGCAGACGTAAATTGCGTCAAACCCAGCAGGAGGCGATCGCCTGACTTAAAGTTTGCTCAGGACGAGGTTAGAACAGTATATTTAGTACAAACGTCCTAACTAATCCGTTATGCAAGCTCTTACTCCTGTTCAACAACAGCTTTACGACTGGTTGGTTAGCTATTTTGAACAAAACCAATGCCCTCCAACGATTCGAGAAATGCAGGAGGCAATGGGGCTGAAATCTCCTGCTCCCATCCAGAGCCGATTAGACGCATTGGAATTGAAGGGATATATTGAGCGGTCTAGTTATGGTCGTTCTCGCAACATTCGGCTTGTACAAGAGCGGATATCTGTACCAAAAGGCATTCCTATTCTGGGAGTAATAGCTGCTGGCGGGTTAGTTGAAACATTTGTTGATGGCGAAGTTGAACACGTTCCAGAAGCTTTTCTTGCAGCAAAAACGTCTAGTCATGAGAGGTCAAAGCATTTTGCTGTTCGTGTTCGAGGAGATAGCATGGTCGGCGCTTTAATTGCCTCTGGTGATGTAGTAATTTTGAAGCGACCTGATGATCCAAAAGCTATTAAGAACGGCACGATTGTGGCAGCAATGGTTAGAGGCAAAACAACGCTCAAATACTTGCAGCGCATAGACGAGAAGACTATCAGACTTGAACCTGCAAACTCTAGTTTTTTGCCTATAGATGTCAACGTTGAAGAAATAGACATCCAGGGAGTATATGTTGGAAGCGTGCGGAATTTAATTTAGTCCCACTTCTTCAACGCTAGTTGCTACAGAAGACACTCAGAAACACCATCTGAGAGTTCCCGCAAGCTGTGAGGATGATCAGCTTTGGCACAGGCACAGCGGGTAATGACTGGCAGGGCATGTTTGGAGGGGTTACTGGCAGGCAGGGAACAGTAACTCCAGAATTGGCAGGATTTACATGGTTAACGAATTTGGCAGATCAATTACCCTGACGCTAGGCGACTTTGCCATTAAGCTAGGCGACTATAACTGCCGCTTTGTGGAAGGCACTTACCCTCGTGAGTACATGGAATCGCCTGGGGTTAGTTTTAGTGCTTACGGTACTGCCGCGGGCGACGGAGCCAGCTACGAGTACACACATATCTGGAATTTGGCGCTGCTGTGTGAGCCAGATGTAGCTGACCAAATCTCCAGGATGTATAGCGCCTTCTTACTGGGCGGCAAGAGCAAGATTCGGTTGGTGGACGAAGTTGATCTGTATCACGAACCTACCCCCCGAACCAGAGCGATCGCCCCAGGCACAGAGGAGAACATCAGCGGCGGCATGACCAGTTATTTTGCTCAGTTTGACGCTTGGTTTACGGCTCCACCTCGCAAAGTGCAGGTGAGGGGATGGATCAAAGTGGCACTACAACTGACGGAAATGGGCAAGGTCAGAGCTTAATTGTGAGCTGATGCGGGTGAGTTTTGTAGTGAGCGGGTGTCTCGGAGCGATCGCCCCTTACTCAACAAGGGAACCTTACAGCAGTCTTAACCCTGCTGAATTGCTTTGTCTATCAACGTTTCCAGTCGCCGCTTTAAAGTTGTAATTATTGCTCCAGGCGAGTCTGAGAGCAACGGATTAGACGTGTCGCCGCTGCTAATTTCGTTTGACGGCGGTTACAACCCGTTGGACCAATCCGGGCTAATTAGTTTCTCTGGAAACCTGATCATGCAGGGGTTTCCTATTGGCAGCAATATTGACACCAATCCCCGAACCAACCGACAACGATGGGCAAGGGGTAACAGGGTAGTGATCTGGCTAGCAAACCAATCAGGAGAACTGATCAAATACAAAACCCTGCACATCCTGAAAGAACCACTGCCACCTTCCCCCCGAACCATACCTAATTTAGACATTCCAGTGGGAGATAAGATTGCGCTGCTGTCCTTTCGTCAGCCTCCGGGCGATGAGAGTGGAATCAAGATCGGCAACAACACCAGCCGCGCTACGATTATTGATCGCTTGCTAGCTAAAGCCGGAGCTGGAACACTGCTGGGAACCGTGCCAGGGTCGCTGAGCTATCCACCACAGAAACTTAGCAACGAGAGCTATCTTCAACAGGCTGGGAAGATAGCTTTTGCCGTGCAGCATTACCTCTGGTGTAATCGCAATGGGCAGGTGAGAGCATCTAGAATCACTTTGGATCTGCCTTCCTTCACTTCACTTCAAATTGGTAGGGATAACGGCTCAGAGTTAATTTACGAGCCATTGGAAGGGCAGGAGACACCTGCTGAAATTGTGCGCTGCGTCGGAACTGGATATAAAGTTCAGAAGACTTCAGAAGATGACGAAGAGAGCTTTCAATTTAATGAGGAGTTTGGTCCGGCAGTTGTTGTAGATCCAGAAGTTGGCGGAATTGCAGTTCTACTGCAAGAGACTATTCGTGAGTCTTGGAAACGCAATCAGCGAACAGTTCTAACTACTCGATATGAACCTGTTGGTCTGTTATTTCCAGAGCAGGAAACAGGTCGTCTCAGCTTATATCTCTCGTCTGTCACGCTCGAAAAATATATTTACGAAACAGGACGGGAAGGGAAGTTGTCACGGATTGTGTCAACTGTTGAACGTCCTTTTGGTGTCGTTGCCAGGGAGTATGTTGCAAACCTACCAATAGACCAGCAAAACGTTAAGTTTGCGGTGATTGAAGCCGAGGGCAACGAGGTCACCTATGACTACGAGAATGAGGTGACACAGGCGATCACAACCACTACTCAGGAAACTTGCGCTGGAATTATTCCAACGGAAGAGTGGACTAACCCGCTGTCCCTGGTCAACTCCAAATTGGAGCGAGAAACCTGGAAGCAGTTGAATGAGCGCGAGTGGCAGTACAAAAAACTAACTTATGAATCGGTTGGAAGAGCATTTCCTGAAGTCCTCACAATATTTCAAAATAACGATTTTGAAGCACCTGTTGAATCCAAGATTGGGTTAGTTCAAACGGGCAAAACTTCTCAAAACAGCAACTCAGGACAAACCCAGCCGCCAGCTCCAGACCGACGTAAGCCTACTCACAGTGTTGAGGAACTTCAGTTAGAAGGTGAGGCAAAGTTTGAGCCTTATGCTGGGTCGGAATATCAGGAGCGGGAGCGGCAATACGATATTCCCTATTGCGGTTCATCTGCGGATTTGGAGGATATTGCTCAACTGTTAGGAAGGATATTGATTGGCAGAAGACTAGGGCAAATGTGGCAAATTGAGCCAACTGACCAATGGCTCAATGACCCAGAACCATTGCTCAGAGTTGACTTCACAGAACCCAATAATGCTAAGCAATCTTTTTTGGCAAATGGGATGGCGATCGCCTTCAACCAACGCCAAATGTACGTTGGGGCATCCGGAATTTGGCTAGGCACAATCAGGAAAGGACTTTTCCCGGCAGGGGCAGTGATTCAGCCAGGGCAAACGCTGATTGAAGATAATCCAGATGCTTCTGAAAACCCAGATCGTCCAGCCATTCCCGTGAAGGAAGTCGAGTACATCGAACCACCCTATTATCCTGTGCTGCGGATCAATGGTGCGTCTGGTTCGGGGGGTAGCATTAAAGCTTATCCCTACCCGCTAGATATTGCGCCTGCAAGCATTCAGGGTGCATCTGGTTCGGGGGGAGACATTAAACCACTGTTGCCAATTCTGCGGCTAGATGGTGCGGCTGGGTCAAGTGGCAGCATTGAGCCTGTGCTGTTGCTGTTTGGTGCATCGGGTGCATGTGGAGAGATCACCCCAGTTGCTTCAAGCATTGTTAACGGAGACCTAACCCGTTACCTACTCAGCGATTCAGGCGTTGTGATTAATAACAACGAAAATGCAATCGAGAACAGAATTTTGACTTGGCAGGATCAATCACCCTTAACAACTGCGGTTGTTGGCTCCGAATTTGGAGACTTCAACCCTGAATACGCTTTAGGTAAGCTCAACGGCAAGCCCGCCATTAGGTTCTATGGAGACTACTCTGGTGAGACCCTAGAAGATAGAGATGACAGGCGTTTGCCAGCTTTCGTCTCCCCCTCAAGCTTTGCTGCCTTTGTAGTAGTTCAAATGACAGATGCTTACTATGAAGAGTTTGTTAGCCAGTCCGACTCAATTGTTTCTGCTGACGCAGCTTGGGGTATCTTCGCTCGAACTTCAATTGAGGGAGACCTTGAGGTAATTGGCGCTCACGCAACTCAGAACGGGAACAACTGGGTAGCTGTCGCTGCAAAAATCAACTACAACACTCCAATTGTTGTTTGCTACTGGCAGGAAGCAGGCACCGCTTACCTGCAAGTCAATGACGGAGCAATTATCTCTGTCCCTGCCTCAGACATTTCAGCCTCCAATTCCTTGACAAACTATCGGCTAGACATTGGCAACCGATTTGGCAACGCCTTCAACGGGTATCTGGGAGCCGTACTAACTTACAAACTGTCACTATCCGAAGCTGCGAGAGTAGCAGTCAGAGATGAACTAATTAACCTATATTCAATTGAAGATCCTGGTTCTCTAGCCTGCTACTTCATCAGCACACTGGGCGTTGAAGCTGACCTGAACGGCAGATTAGTGAGATGGAGTAACCAAGGTGGAACTGTTAACCCGTTGGTTTCTGTAGACCAATACGGCACACCGCAGGACGCAACTTCTATTCCGCTGGTGGTTGGCAATGCCCTTAACGGTCAGCCTGCACTCCGATTCAGCAATGCGGACGAGTACAGCGACTACCTTTACAGCGATCGCCTTGCCAATTTTATTGCAGCCGACCAATTCTGTAGCTTCCTCGTAATCAGCGTGGATTCTATTGATGGCTACGGGGACATGGGAAACAGTAACTCCTACCCAGTTGATGCTTTTTATTGGCGCATAGAGGTTCAATACAACTACGAAATCGAAAGTTATGAGATTCAAGGGTATTACCAAGCATCTGACAACTCAGAGGTTCTTGTTTCTGTCCCAGTCGCTTCTGACACAGCCATCCTAGTGTCCTTCTGGCAGGAAGCAGGCACCGCTTACCTGCAAGTCAATGATGGGGCGATCGCCTCTACTCCCGCCAAAACAATACTCAGCCGACAACAACAGTTGACATTTGGTTTAGGCTTCTTTGGCAACCTGGGAGCATTTGTCTGCCACCGAACCTCCTTATCAAGCGTTGAGCGGGAAGCAATCAGATCTGACCTTAACCAAGTCTTTAGTTGCTACTAGGGCTACTAGAGGGAACTTTACGCCAGATTTTCTGGATAATGCTGTGGCTAATTGGAACGAACACGTAATCTGGACGGGGAGGCGGGCAGAGGTAGACGTGCGAGGTGCAACGCCTCCAGATCCCTCAAAGTTCCGCTTGTTGCTGTGCAATGGAATCACAGTGACTTCGGAGACGAACAAAGCGGCGATCGCCTCGGCTGAGTTACTCCAGCAGAATGGCTATTCGCGCAAGAGCTACCAGCCTGCAAAAGGCAGCTACGACACTACGCAAAAGCGTTATGAGTTTCCGGTGGTGAGGGTGGATTACACTGCCGCTGGAGTGTCGCTGCAGTGGAGTGCTGCGGTGCTGTGGGCAGATTCCACAGCTCAAAGCTCTAAGCTGGTTGAATCGATTAATACTGCAACCGATCGCCTCACTATTACCGCACACGGACTGCTTAGCGGCAACGAGGTGGCAATTACCTCGACGAGCGGCTTGCCTTCGGGCGCTGTGGCAAACGTCATTTATTACGTCAAAGCCATTGATGTCAATACCGTTGAGCTTTACACCGAACCAGAGCTGCTCAACATTGTGAATTTTGTTAATACTGGTTCGGGCTCAATCCATCTGCGCTTGTGTGGCGGCAATCCTGTGTTTTTTGCAAACTTTCAGACTCAGCTAATTGGGCAGGATGCAACCTACCCAATTGAGATTAATTGGGCCTACGTTAGCCCTGGCAATGTGAACGGTGTCTGATGACTTGCAAGATCTTTTGAGAAGCAGGCAGGCGAAGCAGAATGCCAGCCTGAATGAATCTGTGCTGCAAGAGCAGCTAAATGCTGACCGAATGCCTCGCCCAATGGTAAGCCAGGGCTTTGATGCAGATTCTGGAACGGCATTGGTGCAGCCGCTAGGTGGTGAGGTGCTAACTGCTAGGACTATCACCAGTGGGGCGATCGCCACTGGCAGCACAGTTGTTGGCAGACAATCAGGGCAGATCCTTAGAGTCGATCAGATGCCTTCTCAGCGTGGCTCTGAGGAACAATTCCGGACGCAAACTGTTACCGCAATTCCAGTGCTGTTTCTGGTTGATATTGGGAATAGCGTTGAGTATTGGGTAGGAGGCGATCGCTCTACTCCAATCAAGGTTGCAACAATTCCAAAATATGGTCCTGAGTTTGAACTGAGCGGTTCCTTTTCAGGGAGCCTGGCTAGAAGTGGTCAAACTGAAGGAACTTTGTCTTTAGCAACTGAAGGAATGTTCTATCAAAACGTTCAAGCTTTCGGTCAAGCAGGGGGATCGTCAGTTACCGGAAACGTAACTTATCCTAGCAACCAGCCATTTATACCCAACGGAAATCTATTTGGGTCACTGGGTTTTGGGCAGACATTTGCGGTAGGGCGATTTCAATTTTTTGTTCCATCAGGAGCTGGGGACGGCTTTAACAAGACAAATCTTCCCGGGACTTTTGCCGTGCCACCTACTGTTAATTTCACTCCAGGTCAATCTTTTCCACTTTCAAACACCGATTCGGTTAGTGAAGGTAGGAACGACATTAGCGAAGCTGGTATCAATTACGAGCGGCCAGCCCAAATTCATTATCAAGCAAGCATCAGTGGGCGTGGATTTGCGACTGATGATGATCGGGTTTATAGAGCTGATTTCAGCGGCAGTGGCGGTGGCTCTCTAAGGGCTACTGCAAGGGAAGTTTATAGCCGCCGAGTCTACATGAGCGCTGCTGGGCGAAATGTTTATGTCACTATCGCCTATGACCTGAAAGCAGCAGGCTATGCAAACTTATTGATGTTTGCAATATTGGGCGATCGCGTGGTTGAACTGGGTCAACCTACACGTCAAGATTGGCGGCGATCGCTTGCTGTGCTTGACTACAAGCCACCTTCCACCGGAGATATTTGTATTGATCAACTGAGAGAAAACGGCAAGGTTAACTTGCTTCAGCGAACCAGGCTAGAGGCTGACTTTACCGAGGTCGAAGGGGACTTGAAGACTACAGACTTGATGGTCCCAATTCTTCGACAAACAATTACTCCAGGAGGCGATCGCTGTCAGGTTACGCCTATTCCACCTCAAACCATCCCTCCAGTCAAACTCTACTCGTTGCAAAACAGTGCAGCCGTACCGCTTTACATTTGCCCTACACAGTATCAAAGGCGGGTTGAACGATGAGGGAGTTGAACGGTAGACAGCTATTGCAACAGCGGTTGAGTAGGCTCAATTCGGCTTATTACTCTAGGGTTCAAGCTGGGGAAAATTCTAGTGACTCTCAATCAGTGTTGAGTGGCATTTGCACTGGCTATGACGCAGATTCAAGTTCAGTTTTGGTGACACTGCCGGGAGGCAACACCATTTCGGCGCGGCTGATTACGAGTGGAGCGATCGCCATTGGTACTCAGATGCAGATATTCATCACTAAAGGCAGTTCGATCGCCCACGCCGATGAAATGCCGAGCTAACTTGTCGTGGGAACAACAGGGCAACCTCTTTACGGCGGGATGCCCAATGAAGTACAAATTCAAAAATCCTCTAATTCCTGGTTTGGCTCAAGTTCACTTCTCCCTAGCTCCAGAAGGCACAGGTGACGGTGACGCAGGCGGCACTGGCGGCACAGGTGACAGTTCGGGGGGTGATAACAACGGTGGCACTGGCGGCAGCGGTGGTGAGGATGTCACTGGATTAAAGAATGCTTTGGCAGGTGAACGCAAACGGGCCGGTGATCTGGAGAAGCAGTTTAAACAGCTTCAAGAGTCAGTGAAGGGTATTGACCCAGAGAAATATAAGCAATTTGAGACGTTGCAAGCTGAAGCAGAGAAGTGGAATCAGCGGGAAGTTGAGATTCGCACTGGGCTTGAGACTGAGTGGACAAAGAAGGTTGAAGCTGAGCAAACCAAGTCCAAAGGTTTTGAGACGCAGTATCTAGACCTGCTGAAGCGCACCGAGGCAGAGAAGGCGTATCAGGCAGTTAAAGGGCGCGTAGGCGCTGGGGAAGACGGAATCACCTTCTTCGATAGTTTCTTGGCAGTTGCAGGCATTTCATTGCGCCTTAATGGCAAACAGTTAGAAGTCATCGACGCGAATGGTACACGACGCTTTAGCGCCAAAGATGCAACCAAACCAATGAGTGCGGTTGAGTACTTCGAGACTCTAACGAAGCACCCTGTTTTAGGACATTACTTCGAGCGCCAAAACGATTCACGCGGTGGTGGAATGCAGCAAAGCCATAACCTCGGCAACCTCAGCCAACAGGACTTGAGCAAGTTGCCCAGAGCTGAGCGTTTGGCTGCGGCAAGACGGGCGGCGTAGGGATGAGGGCTGGATTAACCCTTCATCCTCCTTCATTTCGCGTGGGAACTTTACGGCAGAAAAGCTCTGAGCGGCGGGATGCCATCGAGCAAAACCCTTCTGGCGTGCGGGATGCAGCCAACGAAGGACAGCAAACCAACCAACAGAATTTTTAGGTGATTAACCGATGGCAATGACCCTTTTGGAGGCTGCTAAGGTAGCCCCTGATCTAGAAACCGGAACCATTATTGAGGAGTACGCCGCTTCCTCAGACATTCTTCAAGAGATCCCTTTCCGAGACATCGATGGTAGCGGTGAACACTATAACCGCGAAGATACGTTGCCTGGAATTGGTTTCCGGGGCATCAACGAAGGCTATGAATCTAGCAATGGCATTATCAACCCTCAGTCTGAAGCACTGAAGCACGCTGGTGGTGAACTGGATGTTGACCGAGCGATCGTTGACCAGCAAGGTGAGGCGGCCCGTGCTTCTCACGAATTGATGAAGGTGAAAGCACTTGCACTAGCATGGACACGCAACTTTATCAAAGGCGACTCCCGCACCAATCCTCGTGTATTCGATGGTTTGCAGGTTCGGGTAACGGGTTCTCAGTTAATTGAGAATACTGCCGCTGGTGGCCCGCTGAGCCTCATCAAACTAGATGAGGTCATTGATCAGGTTGACGGAGCAACGCACCTGGCAATGAGCAAGTCTATGCGCCGATTGCTGACGGCTGCGGCTCGTGACCCACAGGTGAGTGGACACATCAATTACGAGCAAAATCAGTTTGGTCAAAAAGTCATGTACTACCAGGGTTTGCGAATCCTAATTCTAGACTATGACAACACCGGCGCGGACATCATGCCTTGGAACGAGGCTAGCGGTGACAGCAGCGCTCTAGATTGCAGCTCAATCTATTGCCTCAGCTTTGGCGAAATGATGGTTTCTGGCATTCAGGGCAAGGTCAACGGGCGCTACGGCATTCAAGTGAAGGACATGGGCGAACTGCAAGAGAAGCCCGCTTTCAGAACTCGCGTGGAGTGGGATAACGCGATCACCGTTAAGCACGGACGCTCTGTTGCCCGTTTGCGCGGTATCAAGAACGCTCCTGTTGTGGCGTAAGAGGTTT
Organism: Leptolyngbya sp. FACHB-541; assembly: GCF_014695875.1. Classification (NCBI taxonomy): domain Bacteria; kingdom Bacillati; phylum Cyanobacteriota; class Cyanophyceae; order Leptolyngbyales; family Leptolyngbyaceae; genus Leptolyngbya; species Leptolyngbya sp. FACHB-541. The sequence goes on from NZ_JACJPC010000014.1 coordinate 25,760, forward strand.
TGCCTCGTCCCACCTCGACTGACCTCTTCACACCTCTTTTGACCTCTTGAAAACTCGTTTAACGAGGAGAACCTAACTCATGTCCCGTTCAACTATTGCGAACCGTCGCTCGGCTCAGTTTGATAAGGAGCTGGAGCTGCGGGATTACTCCAAAGTCGCTCTGGCTGCGTCTGCACCGGAGGCGGCGATCGCCTTCCCTGCTACGAAGCAAATGACTTATCGCTGCATTGTCAATGTAGGCAGCCACACAGGTTATGTCGCTGGCACTGCTCAGTGGAATATTGCCGTTGAAGCGTCTGCCGATAACGTCAGCTTTAAACCTGTTGGCTCTGTCGCCACAACTGGGGCGATCGCCGGTCTTGAGATTGCTTTATCTGGCTCGTCTGTTGAGAGTGTGGTTCCGAACGCTGCTTACATTCGCGTTACCGCCACCAAAGTAGGCGCACCTGGAAACCTAACTTATGGCGCATTTTTAGCGCTGTCCTGACATGAAACAGGCAGATCCATTTCGCATTTATCGCGGCGGCGAATCTCGCATGGTTCATGGGGTGGACTTCCCGGCTTGGGAAGCCCAGGGTTGGAGCCGTGAGCCTCAAGCAAGTGCAGAGGAATCTATCAATGCCCAGTCTGATGATGTGGCTCAAAATGCTGGCAAGGAAGTTGTTGAGACAACTGCTGAAACAGCTAATCCGGTGGGGACTGAAGCAAGCGCTGAGGAAGACACTGAGGCACCTCAAACGCAACGTCGCACCCGCCGCACCTCCCCAACCTCTAACCCCTAACCTCCAAAAATGATCCCTGCCAACCTCAACCTATTCATTCCGCAGGGCGCAGATTGCAGCCTGACTATCACTGTGCTTCAAGGAGAGCCAATGAAAGCTGCGACAGATGTCGCAGCAGATTCACTCTCAATTCCCCTTGTGAAACCTATAACGGCTGCTCTGCCCCTCGGAACTCGGTTGATGTTTGGGGAGGCGATCGCCGAGCTTTCTGCACCTGCACCAATCGGCACTAAAGCATTGCCTATTACTGGGCTGCTATTACCGATTTCCAGGAATGCGATCGGACAAATCGTAGCTGATCTAACTGGCTGCTCTGCCCGTTCGCAAATCAAGCGGAAACCTGGTACTCCGGCGATCGCCATCTTTACTCCCTGGTTCGACCCAGACCCGCTCACGGGGCTATTCAGCCTGTCTCTGACCAATCAACAAACCAGCGCCCTACCTGCCAACTTGCCTCCCGGCACATCGTTGACGGAAGAGGAGTTGCAGGAGCGCAGACCACAGCCCACAGACTATTTTTGGGACGTGGAATTGGTTTACCCCAATGCCAAAGTTGAACGCCCTATGAATGGGTTGGTGCTGGTTAGCGCTGAGGTGACAACGCCTCTGATACCCCCCGAACCGGAAGAGGCAATAGCTCCATGACTTACTCAATTCGCCAAGCCACGACTGTAGTGGTGAAGCCTGTCACCGTGAATGCGGTGGTGAGTCAGCCGAGCCAAGTAACTGCGGTGAGGGTGAATGCAGGCTTGCCCGGTCGTTCTGGTTCGGGGGGTGGAAGCATCAAGATCCCATTTTCTTGGGGTGACGCTTCGCCAAAAGCGGTTTATGAGGTGGAAGGGAACGGCACCGTCTTCAGAGCTTCAATTGTGATTCAGACTCCATTTGACGGAGTTGGAGCATCGCTGAGATTGGGAGATGGCGAAGTGGGCGATCGCCTAATTCGAGCCGATCAAAACCTTCCGTCTCAAGCTGGAGAGTACGCCACTAGCCCAGGCATCACTTATATGACATCAACCTTCATCCTGCTAGAAATCACGCCAGGAGAAGGCAATCAAGGTTCAGGATTTGTTCTTCTGGAGATTTAACAATGGGAATTTGGCAAGACTTTGTAGGAACAACAGAAGCCTTATTCAGAGTTGGTCTGACAGGTTTCTCGCTCAAAAACAACGGTGGCAACGTCGTTGTCCGCAACTCAGGCGACACAGCCGATGCAGAACTGACAGCTTCTCAGGTCAAAGTGAGTGGCGACAGCATTGTAATCAACAGTGACGCAGCTAATGCTGGCAACGATCGGAGCCTCACCTTGCAACGGGCAACTTCAGGTATGACGGGAGCCTTAACAGTCATCCTTCCAGCACTGACAGGAGCTGACGGACAGGTGTTGGCTAAGAAGGCCGGCTCGCCTGCTGGAGTGCTTGAGCTTGAACTCATCTCAGCAGCTAACACGGCTTTGAACACTGCCAATGACACGACAGCTTTGGCGTTTGGTTCTGCTGCAACCGTGCCTATGTTCACGTTGCCAGCGAACGCAATTATTCAAAGCGTCGAAACGGTTGTAGACGTGACGTTCAACGGCACCCCTTCAATCAGCGTTGGCATCAGCGGCAACGCTAGCAAGTATGTTGCTTCGACTCAAGTTGATCTCAAGGCAGCTGCAAGAACATCGTTTGTGGTTCACCCCGCCATTGCTCCAAGCGCTAACCCTGAGAACCTTGAGATTGCCTACTCAGCCGGGGGAGCAACCGCTGGAGCGGCACGGGTGATTGTCGCTTACACAATCCCAGCCTAGTGAGCGTGTAACTCATGTTCTTTACCGACCTGATAGGGATCTTTGCCAATAGCCTACAGCTAGGCTTTGGTGGGGCAAGAGTTAAGAGCAACGGTGGCGCGATCGAGGCTCGGAATGCTGCTGACTCTGCCCTAGCTCCAGTTGTCGCTGACTCCTACAGGTATCTGCCGATCGTTCAACCTGCGACTCCCGCCAGTGGCATCGTTGAGTTTGCTGAACTGTCTAACGGCTTGCTGCGACTCAAAACCATTGACTCTACTGGCTTCATCACCGTTGACGGTCGGGACGTTACATTAATTGTTCGCAACACAACCGCTGCAACTATCAACAAGGGTCAACCTGTCTATAGAACGGGTGCAAGCGGGGGAGTCCCAACGGTTGGGCTAGCACAAGCAAATGCCTTGACGACCGCTCCAGCATTAGGACTGGCGGCTGAGACGATCGCTGCCAATGGGTTTGGGCGGATCATGATTCTGGGATTGCTGGAAGGGGTCAACACTTTGGGCATGACCGAGGGAGGCACCGCTTACCTCAGTTCAACAACAGCGGGAGCCTTGACCACGACCAAGCCGAGTTTTCCAACCCTGCAACAACGCTTAGGCTCGGTGGTAACAGTCAGTAATGGCATGGGTCGAGTCCAGGTCAGAATCCAAGGACTCGACAATGAGGAAGAGGGTTCGATCAACCCGTCCTGGCATATTGGCAATAACACCGCAGGTGTCAAATCTCTGCAATATCACAACGGCTTCACGCAGTCGCTCAACGCAAACCCGACTGCGAACCGGACAAATACCCTGCCCAACAAGGACGGAACACTCGCAACGTTGTCGGACGCGATCGCCCCTATCACCTCCAGCGATTTTTTGACCTGGCACGAGGGGCACGTTACAGCGGTTGCGCCCACAACATATCGAACTATTTTCTCGCTGACGGGAGCCGTCGATCTAGTTGGAGGTGCAATCTACAGTGCTGCACCTGGCTTCCGTCTGACAATCGACGGAAGCCAGGTAATCAACCGTACTGTCATTTCCGCTGGAAGAGTTGGGACATCGGGCATGGGGGAACCTTTTGGAGTCATAGCTATCCCTCCTGCAAGAGCAGCATTCACAATGATTTTGGAACTTTATAACACCTCTGGGGCGATCCGCGACTTCGGTTGGAAGGTAGTGACACGATGAGTTATCACATTGTTCGAGTCCTGAATGGGCAAGTGATTGGCACCCTTTCTCCTGTCAGCGACCCTGAAGCCTACCAGTGGGATGAAAGTGAGGTAGTTGAAGTTTTTGACAATCAGGAAGCGTTTGATGTTCGGCTAGAGCAACTACGGCAAGCCGCAGAGCCAAAGCCTGAAGACTTGCCGAGGTGGGATGACTTCCAAAATCTCATGTTGATGAACAGCAACTATCTAAGGATTGTTGGAGCCAGCTCAGCTACGCTTGTCTACAACTCCACACTGATTTGGATTTTAGGGGAGATCGGGAAGCATCCCGAACGACTCCCACACTTGATAAACGTGTGGAACGCGATCGCTTACATCGCACGGCCGACCCCTGAAGAAATCGAATCGCTCAACAAGGTTTGTGTGGCGACAAACATGCGGTTCTGGTTGAACGAGCGCGGCTTTATGGTTGCCGTTTAGCCTGCAACTGACGTTCAATTTTGTCGATCTTCCGCTCTAGGGCGTTTACCTTACGGCGACGTTCTAGCCGCTCCTGCCACTCCTGATATTGAGGGTCAGCTTCAGTGCCCAAATGCAAGCGCTTAACGGGTTTGCCATCCTTCTCAAAGATGGCTTTCTCAGCCCTGATGCGCTTGTAGATAAATGGTTTTTTCTCACCTGAAGCCAGTTTTTTGTAGGTGGTGTAGTTTTCCATCCAACAGCCCGTGGGAGCGATCGCCCCTTCCCGCCGAACCTTATCCAACTCGGCTAGCAGATCCCGGCGCTGGTTCTCAAGTTTGGGATCAGAATTTTTTACTTTTGAATACCCCTCTTCTAGTGACTTTCTAAACTTGTCATTTTCAACCTTTAAGGCAAATAGAGATTCAGTTGTAGCCCTTGCGTGGAGCCGGAGCGAGCTTCGAGGATAGGCAAAGTGTAGCCCATCATAAACAATCTCAACTTCAAAAGTTGGGAGTATGCGCGAGACGATGACAACCTTTTCATACAGGTCATCATCTGCCACAACTTGAACCCAGTCCCCAGGCTCTAATGTGACTGTTAAAGACTCATCTTGAAATGGCTTGATGGGTTGAATGTAGGGATCTGGTTCGGGGGGTATCGTTTCTTCCTCAAAGGGTTCTCTGAGAGAAAGATAGCGAGCAAGGCTACAGCGAGGGGCTGGTTCGTGAATTAGTTTAATGCGGTCTGGGTGAACGCAATCCCAAGCTTTTACTCCATTTGAGATCTCTCGGTCAAAGTGGATGTGTTCAATTGGGATGCCCTCACGGTCATAACGGTTGCGCTCTCGCACAACGCCTTGAACAGTAATCCAACAACTGAGCCCTTCAGCATCAAAACCTATAATCTCTGCCTCAATTGAGTCACCCGCTTTCAGTTCGGGGGGTATGGGTGCCACATATAGGGAATCACTCTGCTGGTCATCACCAGCCGCCGAGCTTGCAGCCGGTAGAGGTACTTTCTCGCCATCCCCTGCGAGATTTGGAGTTTCTCGGCGATCGCCTTCGTCGTCAGTCCTGGGTTGCTCTGAACCAATTTGAGAATGTTTGCGCCCGGAGGTGTTGTCTCTACGGGTTGTCGCTTGTGTCGTGGAACTCCCATTAGCCTGTATGCATGTGTGCTTGTCTACAACCTTAAGTAGCGCAGTAGCACCCCAATTGCCCTCAGCCACATCGCCGTCAAATGTGACTAGCACAGGAGTTTTGCGGTCTTTTCTGAAGCCTGTAACTCTGCCGTATCGGCTGCCAGGTCGGTGCGCCGGGGTGATGCGATCGCCTACTGCCAACTCCTCAACAGATACGGGAACGAACTGCAAATCGGATTCAGGCTGGGGCTTTCGCTGGCTCAGCCAAAGCACTTTTCCCAGCCTTGCCTGCTGGTAGGTGCCCAGTTTTTCAAGCTCGATTCTGATCGTCTCTGAGATAGCGATCGCCTGCTCCTGCAACTGCTGAAGCCGTTGCCACGCCGCGTCGTCGGGGCAACAGAACTTTCCTTGCTGGCTGGTAGGCTGCTCATAGGTGCCCTGCTGAAGCCGCATCATCACAGCAGAGTGTTTGACGATGGGGTAGCGCTCGACCCTAGAGACACCCCACCAGCCCAGATAGTTCGGGACACCCCACGAGGGTGAATCCGGGTCTTCAGCCAGAATTACCGTCGGCGTGAGTGGGTTAGGAGCCTTCTTCAGTCCGCCCGCTTCTTTCAGCCGGGTTGAGTAGGCTCCGAGGCTGCGGAGATGTTTGGCGATCGCCTCCAGTGCTGCCTGAAACTCACCGTGCAACCGCACCGCCGTTGCCCATGACTGCTCCTCGGGCAGGCAGTAGACGAAACTGTGATCAGCGTTGAATTCTGGCTTGTTGTATGTGACTCGCTTGGGGTACATATCAACAGACACCCCCCGAACCAAGCGCACTGATTGCGGCGTGGCATAGCCGACAGGAAGACGTTCTATCACTGGAGCTTGGTAGGGGTCGAGGCGATCGCCAATCACCAGGCAGTGAGAGACAACTGGCTTAACCTTTCCTGGCTTGATGGGTAGGGCAAGCTGGTCGCCTTCGTAAGGAATTACTCTGCACGTCACCATAAAATCACTCCTCCTTTGCCCGTCGCATGGTGAGGCTGATGCGTCCGGGAGACTGCATTTCAAGATCTGCGGGGCAGGTGTTTGGCAAGATTTCAGTGATGCCGTGATATGCCAACCGTGAATGACCACTCATCACTAACAAGTCACCAGACCGCAGCTCAATGTCTTTGTAGGGCGGGTCACGGTGGGCCACATTGCCCAAGCGAAACATGCCACTGTCGCCCAGGCTGACGGTGACAATCGGGCTACCTGCGTCGATTAGCGGCTGATCTTCGCTCTTGTCTTGATGTAGCCCCAAACTAGAGCCGAGAGGAAACATATTGACAATGCCCGTGTCAGGCGTGAACGGCAGGTATCGTTGCAGATTGGTGTCGATTAGCGCCTGCACCGCCATGAGGATAAACTCGCCAGGAACAGGCACTCGCGCTTCGTAGTACTCGTAGGGTCGCCATTGAAGCCCGATGCAGGCGATCGGGTGCTTCATGGGCGTTCCGTTGAGCATCTTGGGTGTGTACCACCCTTTTCTGGTGCAGTGCCTCAGCAGAGTCAGCACGGCGTTTTGCTGGTCGATTGGCAGCCAATCTGGGACGTGCCACACGCCGGGAGCTATCTGCTCCTGTGAGCGGGGAATCAGGTCAAGCTGATTCATGGCGATCGCCCCCTTCAAACAATTCTTCTAATTGCCGTCGCTGACGAAAACCTTGAAATTCAGCAATCATCGGATAGGCTTCTTCTACACTGATGCCGATTCGCTCCATCAGAAACCAGCGGAAATAGGCATCGCTCTCGGCCGCTTCAGCGGTTTCAATCAACCCAATGGCGTGATTGAGTGCCTGTACTGTTTCCCACTGGCACTTTTCGCCATACCAAAACACGTTGATTAAAGCCTTGCGGGTTTTCAGTCCAAAAATGACTTCAATCCCTTCGATTAGGGGCGATCGCCCTTCTTTAAGAAACTCGCGCAAGTGAGCAGATGTCACGAGCGCTTCATTTTCTGCCTGCGCTAAGTGCTGCGAATAGCTAATACCAAAGCCTTTTGGCGGTTGCTGCTGAGCCGAAGATCTGTACATTTGAACAAATCCTTTGACAATTGCAGCTTCTCCTTCGGCATAACCGATAGCCTGAAATATTGCTTGCGCTCTAGCTCTAGCCTCAGTCAAAGAGAGCAGCCCATTTTGCTGATTAAGCTGCCAGTAGATTGCCGGTTGGTAATTGTCAGCCCTAAACCAAGCATTGGTGAATATGATATTCGGCTCAATGTCCGGCATCAGTGGAAGTGAGTCAGTCATTGGCGATCGCCCCCTCTCACCAAAATCTCAGGGATTTCTGCCCAGCCAAGTATTTCAAAATCTCCGTCTAACTCAGTAAAGCAATCGCCACACCAGTTCCAACCCACAAGTTGCCACTTGTCGTCACCTGTATTCGCAAGATTGTTGAATCCAATCGTTGTGAAAATTTCTTCATCTTCCAGGCGATGCTCGCAGTCCTCGGTAACTTTGACTCGCAGGAGCAGGAGACTGCCATCTTTAGGGGCATTGTGCGGATATTCCTTAACCATTACGATCGCCTCCCTCTACATCTTTAGGGCGTATTTTGCTGGCTACTTCTAACGCATCTTGAAGAGATCGGGGCTGAGCTTCAAGAACCGCTGCAAGCTGCCTTCCTGCCATAGCTGCAAAACCTGCTTGCTCATCCGTTTGCCCATAAGTGACAATGTTGAGATTGTGTCCTTGCTCATCTGGTTTGGGGAACCGAGCTATCAAAACCAATTCACCTGCCCCGTACTCTTCAGCAATTCTTTTTAGTGCTTCAACAGGTATTTTCTTCACTGGCGATCGCCTCCACCTTTACTCACTCGCTGTCTTTGCCAACTTAAGAACAAGTCCATGACTTCCTGAGCTTCCTCGGCTGAACAATGTACGGCTGCAACAATGCCATCGCAGCCAGGGCGAATCTCTAAATGACCTTGCCTGACCTCACCCGGCTTAAGCCCTAACCCGTTACCAGGCGGAAACATGGGGATGAGCAGCGGCATTCCAGCTTCACTTGCTGCCTTGTGCAACACCTCAGCGGAGGTTGCTATAGGGTTGTTGCCCTGTTTTCCAAAACCTTTACTCATTAGCGATCGCCTCATTAATACTTGTCTGCTCCGCTTCCAATGCCTGGGTGTAGGCATCTAGAAGGGCAAGTGCCGCTTCAACATCCGAGCTCATGAAAGGCTCTACATCATCTGCCCGATACAACATTGCAGTCCACACAGGAGAACCATCTGCACTGTGGCGACTCAACTCCAGAATCAAAACCCAGTCAGGTCTAGCAGCGATCGCCTCCTGAAGACACCACTGGAGATGCTCATACTTTTCCAGTTCTGCCCATTCGTTAAAAATCTCCAGCATCAGACACCTCCAGAGACACACGAATTAGCTGCCCTGACTCATAGCGCACTTCCCAATGTGGGTTTTGGTCTACTAGCCACTTCACCTGGTTAGGGTCAGCCGGGTAAGTCGGGCCGCCCTTGAGCCGACGCTCCAGTGCAGCAAACAAGTCCTCTAACCGATTCTCGTCATAAAGTCTGTTGAGGTTTTGACTTGCCTGCTGCCACTCCTCAAGCTGGCGGTCACGGAGTGCTGCATCAGGAGTTTTTCCAGGTTTAACTTTGGATGGGGACTTCTTTAGTCCTGATTCAATTTCATACTCTTCATAAAACCTAGAACCATCGTTTTGAATCTTGGTAAGAGCGTAGTCTTCTATCGAATCAATTTTTTTTCTTTGGGATTTGACTCTGCGGGTGCTGTAGTCCTCTGTACGTTTGAGCATGTAGTTCCAGAACTCTGGAAGATCTTTTTGTAGAGACTCAATGGTGGCCGCACTCCATTGATAAGAGGTGGTATCAACAGAACGGGAAATACTCTTTGTTCCTTCTGGCTCGGAATTTGAAGTTTTTTTAACACCTTTCTCTCTCTCAGTTTTTAAACCGATCTGATTTAAAGATCTAGAAAGATCTATAGGAGAGCCGGAGTCCTTGCTGCTACTGACTTCTAGAGGTTGAGGTGTCAAATTTAGCTGACAAAGTGTCAAATCCTCTGTAGAAGAGTCGGCTTTTTTTGACACCGTGTCAGAAGAGTTTGACACTTGATCATCATCAGGGGTGTCAAATTTTTTTGACACCTGTCGGGATTTTTTGACACTTAAGTTTCGTCCTCTCCATTTCTCAATCCTGAAACTCCAAAGTCCAGCAGACTCAATTTCTGCTTGGGCTGTGTTGATGCTTTGCCTGGTAACACCAAGCCTTAGAGCAAGCTCTCCTTGGTTTGGCATATCAATGTAGCGATCGCCAAATGGATATAGTGCATTCAGGTAATTGAGCAACCGGTATGAGGTTTTAGATAGGTTCGCGTCCGTTGCCTTAATCAATGCCTCACAAAGATTTTGGCAATACAATTCAGCTTCAATTACTGCCTGTTCTTGCGCCTTGAAATCCTCTAAAACGGTTTCTTCCCACGCCTGTTTATCTGCCTCGGAGCTAAACTTTCTAGGCATCGCTGCTCACCTCCTCAAAGGTGACAGCAACATCTAGAACATCTTGTTCCGACAGGACTAGTTGATTGGTCAGCTTTAATTCATGTGTCATAATTGAAGCAAGTATTCGATAAACAACAAAACCCCGAACTGTTGACGCAGTTGCGGGGTTATTTTTTTGCCAAAGCCTTAGATTCAAGGACTTCCGCAATCAATTCCTTGAGTAAGGAATCTTTGTATTGTTGCCATTCACCTCTGGGGTTTAACCATTCGGCTTTGACAATTTGTGCGATCGCATATCCCGCACTCTGCAAGTCTTCCAAAGCATCTTCCAGGTATCTGTAATTGCCTCTAAGCTGCTGTGGATTGCTCCACAAAGCAGACCTTAAAAGCAACCGAAATTCAGTTGGTTGGATGTCTGGAAGCGTGTGCATAGTGCGGAAATGATGAGGTGAATAAAGTGAGCTTTATATCCACTTGCGATCTCAACGAGATCCCCGCAAGGGGTCGCTCGTTAACCCAACCAAGTTTTGAAACTCGGCGCGTTGAGCTTCGGGAATTTCAGATAAGATTGCGACTGCCCGACCTTGAAGCCTGCGGCAGTAGGAAGGCATCGCAGGATTCAGGGCCGCAAGCTTGCAATAGAAGCGGTAGCTATCCGCGTGGGCAGATAGCCAAGAGTTGGGTTTGACAGGCATTCGTCATCTCCCCAGCGCTTTGTAGACGACTTCAAACGCTGGTGGGGAAGATTCTGTCTGGTAGTAAAGTTTTAGGGATTGAAGCCACTCTAAGTCGAGCTTGGCGATCGCCGCTAACTTGGGCAGCAATGCCATAATTACAGCGTGATTTTCAGGAACGGGAAGCCGCTCATTCTCAAGCTTTGAGAGCCACACAAAATCAACTTGAAGTTGAGCTGCAAACTCTCTCTGAGAAAGCCTTAATTTCCTACGGGCATTTTTAAAAGTTCGGTTGATTGTAACGGCGTTTTGTGCCGAACAATCCTGACGAGCACCATCGTCAGGTGATACAAATAGAGTATCCATCGCAATTTTTTCCTTTTGCGTGTGGGTTTGCACAATGTGCCTGTCAGCTTGGGGAAGTAGGCGGCACAGCATTTTGAAGAGGGGCGACGCATTGGTAGTGCGATCGCCTCTCTGCTATTCAGGCATTGTCAGGCTGGGCTTTAAATTGCTTGAACCGTTCCAGCATTGCTTGAAGCTGTTCGGGGTCAAGGTTTTTTTCTGCCTCTGCCTGCATGAAGATAGCCAAGTCAATCCAATCCTGCATTGTTAATGCTTCGCCATACAAAGTCGGCGAAAGAGCGGATTGTGCTTTAGCCAGAATGTGTGTTTTATTCGAGACGTAAGGGCGTTTGGAAGTAGACACTTCTTGCCCAATGTTAAGAACTAGAGTTTGAGGCATGGTATTTTTTGCCGTATGAGTGTCTTAGACACCTTAGACACCTTAACAAAAAATAGACTATTTGGACACTTTAGACAAGAGTTGGGTAATCTTAAGTAAGATTCGGGAAATCAACGAAATGAAGATTGTTGCGGTAGATGTGTCTGAGGCGCAAATCACTTACACCCCGGAAGGGATTCAACGCTTGGCAAAGGCAATTAAAGCCACGCTGAAGCTGCGCGGCTGGTCAGAACGAGAACTTCATCGCCAGATGCAAGCCGCAGGTTCTACGATCGCCCTTGGCACAGTTAACCGCTATGCCAAAGGTCGTCCAATCAACCCTAAAAACGAGGTGCTAAGGGAAATTGCTCCGTTTATTTATCGGGTTGTCAGCATTGACGGAGATAGCGTTGAAGTTGATCCATCTCGAACTTATGCAGATGACTGGATTGCGTTTGCCAAGATCGGCTCAACTGAGTTTTCTAACTCGAATTCCCATTGAGTCAATAGCCAGGTGCGTATCTGGCACTTCAACATCTTCAATTAGCGCTGCTAACTCCAAAAAATCTTGGTCTACGAAATCTTTTCCCGCTTCAACTGCTTCGTTTGCCGTTTGGTAGGTCGCCCAGTCTGTATAGGACTGGAAATCATCGGGGGAGAAGCAATGTGCTTCGTATCCTTGGCAAATGGGTACAGCGAAGATTAACCAGCCTCGATACAGTATGAACACGCAAACCTGATGGAGATACCAGCGATCTTTTCTAGTTGTAGCTTGCAGCTTTAAGGTTTGACTCCGTGTTTTTGCGGGTTATTGGGTACGCGATAACCAACCTTCAAGAAGTTCCTGTACGACTTCTGAGATTTCCCTATCCTCTTGAAAGCAACGGATTTTCATGTCTGTATATACTTTTTTGGTGATATAAGCCGAAATTTGAACGTAATTAGGGTCTGACTTTTTTCCTCTAGGTCTACCCGGTTTGCGTCTCGGCTTATTCATTCGGTCTACACGTTGAACTCTTCAGCATTTCAGCGTGTCAGACTGTCAGCCCATTGGCTTATCGCGATTCTGAATTTCTAGACTTTCGCATACGCGAAAAATAAAAGCCCCACCAGTGGCGGGGCTTAAGCATCTACTGCTGTTAGTGTTCCCTCGGTCAAGTTTAGGAAGCGATCGCCTCCTGAACTTTGACTTCCTCCTTGCCCTGCATCTCTTTTGCGGTGGAGATGAACTCAGCCCGCATTTTGGGTGTGGGCTTTGTGGAGTAGGTGTTTAAGATTTTCTCAAGGCAGTGTTCGGCGTAGGACAGTTCTGAATCTTCACTGGGTGGCTCTAGCGGAAGTTCAGAAATCTGCTCGACCATTTCGATTCGCTTGCCATCATCCCAGCCCTGAGCTTCCAGGAACTTACCAATGGTGCGGTTGCGGGAGTTGGCTTTCTGGAAGTTTTTGAAGCGGGGCACGCCGCGTCTGCGTCCTCGTTTTGGCGAGGCAGTTTCAGTTTCTTCGGCTTGCAGTTCGGGGGGTGTCTCAACTTTGCCATTCGTAGCGATTGGCGCAGCGGTCTCTCCTAAGCCCATCAGCATCGCCTTCTGTTGGGCAATGATTTGCTGAGTCTGAGTTTGAACCCAATAATCAACCCAGGCGGCGATCGCCTCTTCTGTGGCTTTGTAGCTGCCTGTGTCGGGGTCGAAAGCAACGAGCTGCCCCAAGGATTGAATTTGAGCTGCAATTTGTTCAAGCGGCTGGTGGCTGCGCTCTGCGTAGGGGGCTAGAGTTTTGAGAGTCGGGATGGTTAACGGTATTGCTGATTGAACTGTCTTAGACGTATTAGACGGAGCAGGGGCGATCGCCTGTTGGTCCTGAAGAGTTGCTGTTGCCATATTTACAAGTTCCAAACTTTTGATTTCTAGTTTAAGTGGATCTTGCAAAACTAGTTCAGGCAGGCGGGTAGCAGCGCTATAAATCAGGTCGTTTTCGCAGTAAAAGGCAATCGAGCTAGCGGCGCAAATATACCAGGCTTGCAGGCGCAAATCGACCAGGTTAGCTTCAATTACTGCCCTGAATTCAGCGGAGAAAATAACAATCAAACCCCGGTCTAACCCACTGAGAAATAGAGAGCAACCTCCCAAAACTTTAGGAAACTCAGCCTGATATCGGGCAACTCGAAAGGTGTCGAGTTCTCCCAGGTCGAGCTGGTCTAGCTCTGGAGTAAAGTTTGGTTCGGGGGGTGTGGGTTCCATAGGTATGTGTGCGAACTGCGATCGCCCTATAGTTCCTACGGTATCTACAAGCCTGTCCTGGAGCCGTTTCGCCCTCCTAGCACGGCATCTCCTGTCCCGGGTTTGCGATTCTGACCTCCCAGCACAGCATCTCCAGCTTGGGGGTGAGGATCAAACATAGACGGACGATTATTCTGTTCGATCGCCTCCTTAAGCTGCCTCAAAAGCTTTTCCCCATGAACCGCTCGAAAATAGTGCAGTCCACCTAGTTGGTTGCGGTAGCGATGCAGCATTTTCTCTAAAAAGGCTAACTGCTTCTCTGTCAGCGACTTTTCCGGTTCCTCAATGGCGATCGCTGCCATGTGACGGGCAAATCGCTTCTCATAGCTCCCAGGCAGGAAAACGCAGCCTGCGAGAGCCTTTGATACTTCAAGCTGTGCTGGTGTCATGGCGATCGCTCCTCCAGTGCGCCCAGTCCAAAGGGGTAAAACCTTTGATATTCCAAACTAATGCAATACTGCATTGATGAAAACTGAGTTCGTAATCTAGCTGCTCTTCCACAGCGTAGGCAATGTTCTGTAGCCGTCTATCAAGCAATTCGTTTGCGGTGTCCCAGATAAATGGGTCTTCCAAAGAAATGTTCTGACCCTCAAGAATTGTCTTTTGCTCATAGATTGCAGATGCCAAAGCTGCAATGGCGTTTTTATATTGTGGACTCCAATCAGTCATAGGCGATCGCCCAAAGTATTCGAACTGGAGACCTAAACACCAATCTAATTCGCTTGCTGTCTACAATTCTCCCAATAGACTTGAGCAGCAAGGTTGCATTCTAAAATTTTTTGAGGATCTATCATGCAAGGTGGAGATACAGCTAGGTGGGAAACGTGGAGCTTCAACACAGGACTACTCAGCCCATCCATACCAACTTTTTCAAAAAAAATCTTCTTCCGAATACACCACTCATTTAATTTGACTATAGTTTCAAGGTCTTGCAGTCTAGTTGACCAGTAGTATGCAAGAGCATGAGGTCTTGGAAATCCATTTTGTTGATCCACAAATTTCATGGTTTCAATCATCGGAATTCCTGTGCCGGTATGTAGAAAGTCGTTTAGGAGTCGATGGACAAGAGCATACGCTTCTGGATCAAGGGTTGCTGCATGTCTTTCGAGAATATGTTCCGCTCTAGAACGAAACTCCTTGTCGTTCTGTTCCAACCATTTCCACCAGGTTCGAGGCGGAGCAACATTTGGTTGACTATCTAAGTCAAGACACATTCTTATTGCATCAATTGATTCCAGGGAAAATAACTGTTCTACCGTTAACGGTGGTGGTGTTTGCGGGACGTGACGGTTAGAAGGGTCGTTCCATAGAGCGATTAGCAACGGTGGAAGGGTTTGAGGAACAGATTCATAGAAAGCACTGTTCCAAAATCTAATGATTAATCCGACCAGTCTTGCCACATCTTCATAGGCGGCAACTTGAAGTGGCAGTGTCCTGCGTTGCTCTTGTCGCCGAATTAACTGATCCACAAAAACGATCGTTACGACAATACCCATTACCTCAGTGAATGCGTTTAACCCAAACTCTGACCATCCTGGGACACCTATCTTCCAAATCAGAAGACAGATAGTAGCTAGGACTATAAGCGGAACTGTCAGTTCACGGGTTTCTACAATTGGTGTCGCAAGAAGTTTTAGCCAGTCTTTAACGCTCAACAATGTGTGCCTCAAAAACCTTCTGAGCATGTGTAGAGCCTTGCTTTATAGTAGATATTCCTTTGATTTTAGCTAAGTAGCATTCAGCCTGTATTGATTCTGATGAAGGATGCAAAATGGCTAACTTATTCATGTTTTGCCATTATGTTCAACCTTCTCGTACCAGTCATTGACTAAATCAATCCAGCTAGCAGGTCAGTCATCTCCCCTTGAGCATTCTTGCGGTTGTCATCATACTTAAGCAGCGTGTCTAGGTTGGAATGTCGGCTCAACTTTTGCACCGATCTAACATTGCCATCGCTCTGGTCTAGGGCTGCTGTGATACCGCTGTGGCGGCACCGGTGCGGCGAGAAAATCTTCTTAATGCCTGCCTTCTCTGCAAACTCATACCTGACCAAGTAATACAATCCATCGCCAGTTAACCGATGTCCAAAGTGGGCACGGTCAACGGCAATAAATAGCGGTGAGCGAGGTTCATAGGGGCTGCGTTCCTGACGTGCTTCTAGCCAGTCGGCGATCGCCTCAGAACCTAAACTGCTAATTGAAATCTTCTCTTTCTGAGTTCCCTTGCCCTTACCCAGAATGGATAGACTGCGGGTGTCTGGGTCAAAGTCGCCCGTGTCAGCAGCGCAGATTTCATTGCGGCGCAGAACGTTGTCCCACAGCAGCCGAAGCAATGCATAATCTCGCTTGCCTTTGAGGGTAGAGCGATCAGGAATTTCAAACAGACGCTTGAATGCATCAGACTCAATGCCTGTAGTATCTCGATAAGACGTGACCTTTTCAGATTGAACTTCTTCTAAGCTCCAACTGCATTTTCCAATCTTCTGAGCATACTTGACCAACGCTTTAACCGCTGAGATACGAGTATTCACAGTCGATTCAGCTTTACCTTGCTCCATCAGATGGGCTTTGTACCCTAGAACAAGTTGAATGGCAGTGAATCGCTCAAGCTTCAGAAATTGCTCAATCAGTTGCGGTGAGGGTTCTTGGTTAGCAATGTGTTGAAAGAACATCGCCAGCCCCTTAGCGTAGGTGCGGCGAGTGTTAGGGCTGCGTTTATCCCTTAGCAATTCCTCCATAATGTCTCGGTCAACAATCTGGATGAAGGGACTTGAAGCAGCAGTTTTAACTAAATTCGTTGCCACGTCAGGAGGCTCCATAAGTACTGGTAGTACTAAAGTTCCACCATGCCGCAAGTTGATGTTAAAGTCTAGCTACTGATAATAAAAGTTTCCGGTAGCTAAAATCAGCCATGTCTCAAGTTGTACTCTGCGACCTCTGCGGCAAGTCCTGTCAGAGGTGATGTGTTCTGTGATATCTGCCAAGCTTCCTGCTACGAGAAACATCGGAAGTTTCAATCCCAGTGGAAGACTTCGGATGATTCAACAACTGAGACTGAGGTGTGCGATCGCTGTGTTAGGTCAAGGTTAAAGCCGCTAATCAAGCTTGAAACGGTGGCTGCTGTAAATGGCGATCGCCCAAAGCTGTTCAAAGGTTACTACAAGGCCTTTAGCCTGCCAAGCTCCTTAGAACTTTGCACTCAAACAGATAATTCTCAAATGCATACCTCTATGAACAGGTTGAGGCGGCACAACGGCGACATTCACCGGCTGCCAGCAACCTTTCAATCCTAGCCGATCGCTCTCCACAGTCCGGTGCAATGAAGGGTTAGGATGCGGCAATTCACCAAACTACATTTGGTCATACCCTGAAATGCCCTTCCTCTTACAAAACTGTACTGGATGCAGCAAGTATTCCCGTAACTCCGGATCTTCGTTGATGTCTGTGAAACCCTTGATAATTTTGATGTGTGGAAGCGCAGCAACAACATCCTCAAAGACAGCGTTAGCCTCACGGTTGAAGGCAATGCATACCTGTTGCTGCCAAAGAGAAGGGAGCATTTGATACACGGGATTAAGATATGAGGAGTACCAGCTACCAAGATTTGTAATCTTCTGTATAAGCTCCTCAGATAAACCGAGTTTTTTTATGTCTTCAAGATTCAAGTAATGATTCCGTTCTTTATCAATCAACTCGCAAGAATAGTCATAGAGAGAGAACGTCAAGGTTTTATGTTCTTTCACGTAGCTTCTGGTTCTAAACAGAGGTATCAGAATTTTAACCTTCAAGACTATTCTTCTTACCAGGACACAGCAGCCTAACGATCGCGTTCAGCGGCTGCAAATAATATCGAACTCAGCACCAAAAGCTGTCCTCATTCCGTTGCAACGCACTGGTTAGGTTGCATTCCTCTGCCCCTGCTTGAGAACCCACAACAACCCTGTTCCTTGAATCATGCCTGCTACTATTCCTCCTCTAATAGCAGCCCGCAGCCAATCAGAGCTCTCAGGAATTGTGGGATTATTAAAGAAGGCTGGTGATGCCAAAATTTGGATTAGCAGAAAGCTAGGAAGGCTGATACTGGCAGCAAGAGAGTCGATAACAATTAGCAACTGCGCTTGGCGATACCTCCTAAGTACAAGGTATTGCCCACAGCCAAGCAAAGCACCACTGACAGCGTAGCCAATGCTGAGATTCAACTGTAAAGGTAGGGGTTCGGCAAACAGAAAAACACTGGACAATACAAACCCCAACCAGAGACATAAAACGCCCCCAAGAGCTGTAACAGGAATCCACCAGACTGCTTGTCTTAATCTTTGACGAAGGACGAACCATTGCAAAATACCTAGCAGAAGCGATCCGGTAAAAATGCAGTGACGCAGATCAGAAAGGGGCAAGTTCAGGCTTGCATAGACGGGTAAGACAAAGCCCAACAAGGTTGTAATTACCCACAGAACTAAAAAGTACCAATAAGGGCGTTGCCTAACCATATATCGCGCCTAGTTAAAAGCAATTGCTGAACAACAACTTCTGCGACCTAACGGCAGAGTTGAACGGCGGCAACCAACTTCTGCATCATAAACGATCGCCCCTGCTCCGCCGTTCCAACGCAGTGTTCGACCATATTCAACAGGTTTGAGTTGATTTTACTTGCTTTCACTGATTGGTGTTCTTACAGAATTGGGTAGAGTTTTAAGCATAATTCAGTAGCAGGATTAACATCAATGCCTCGTGTCAAATGGTTGCTTCTAGGGCTATCTGGTCTCCTGTTAATTGGGTGTTGGCAGATGACTAACACCAATTATGGAAGATTGGAAGCTTTACTTGCTGCCCATCAGTGGCAGGAAGCTGACCAGCAGACGACTGATATCATCTTGAGAGAGTCTAATTGGGGAATCTCCACCTGGAAGATGTGGGGAGTCGCCCTACTATCAGGCAAGCTCACGGGTTGGTATGAACCCATCAAACAGTATCCCTGTCATGACCTCGAAATACTTGACAATCTCTGGTTAAAGCACAGTGATGGGCGATTTGGGCTGAGTGTTCAGCAGCAGATCTTTAAACGTATTGCTACACAATCTAACGATGAGTTTAGAACCTATGATGCCTTTATGGATGAGGTGGCTTGGGATCAACCTGATCGTTCAAGCAGCACCCCCATCGGGCATTTTCCATCAGAGGATTGGGTTCAAGCTACAACTTACGGTAAAGGAGAACCTTGGATGCTCAGTGCAGTGTATATGTACGATCGCATCGAAGAATGCCAGATATCTCAGCCATCTTCGATGAGTCAAACAGATAATGCTAGTAAACCGCCCCAGAGATAACCTTGCGGTCGAACTATTAATTAGACGGAACGATTCTGCCGATCCACCCAGCTTCGGAGAATAGGCAGAATAATTCTGTATATCACTCCAAAACAGGTGGATCGACAGAATGATTCTACATAATAGACTGATTTGGGTGGATCTGCAGAATCGTTCCAAATGGAATCAATTCAGTGGAATACAGACCACGAACGTAGGCAAACCTGAAAACCTAAGTCTGGGTAAGGGGAGGTCTGGCAGGGTTAAAGCAACTGAACCGTCATTTGCCTGCAAGAAGCACTTGAAGCTTCAGTCTCAGTGGAAAACTTTAGATGACTCGACAACTGAAATCAAGGTACGCGCTCGCCCCCTCAACCAAATCCTTTTTTCTTATTCTTGCCCCTACCCTTCTTCTTAAAATCAATCGTCTCAAACGGAGCTGCTCCTAAACTCGGCTTCTGCCAGCCGTCCAGATCCCAAATCTTATAGAACGGAGTATGCTCAATGTCCAGACGTTGGCTGATGGCTTGAGTTAAAGCTTCCAGGTTCTGAAACATTAAACCTGCGATGTCACGTAGAGAATAAGCCAGATGAATGCTAGCCTCTGACCGCTCCGGCTCTGCTGACTTGGCACGGAACCTAAACCCTTGCTCCTCAATTGAGATCATTGACCACTTAGGGAAGTTCAGTTTGAACTCTGCATGAGTGGATGAAGCCAGCCCATAAAAAGCAGCGATGCCATACTTCTTACAAATCGCATCAATCTCGGCGGCAGCTTCTTTGAGTTTGGGATCTGACTGAGGAAGATTCTCCAATGGGTCACTCATCATCACTCCTCGAGTCTTTAACTTGGCGAACTGCATCATTAAAAATTTCAGTTCCAGTTCGGGGGAAACTCATTTCTTGAAGTGGAAACCAGCCTGACCACTTTGCCTCTAAACTGGCAAGCTGTGACGGGATTGCATCAGGATGCTCGGCGAGAAACAGAATGTGCTTAGTTGCAGCCTGCCACGCGACCTGAATAGCCGGTGGTAAGTCCTCCCAGTTGGGCATCGTCTCCCCCCGATAGTTTTTGTTTCCAACGCTGTGCCCATAGGCGCGATAGGCACTAGCTGCAATGATTGAATCTTGGCTCATAGTGAGTGCGGGAATTTTATGGTGCTACTTCTTTCTAGCGCACATGAGCATTTTATTTCCCATTCATGAGACGTTTCAGCAGACTCTTCAGGGGGAAGGGTTTTGGGCTGGAACACCAGTTGATTTCATTCGGCTATCTGGCTGCCCTGTGTCATGCCACTTTTGCGATACAGGTTATGCCGATGGCGGCAAAGATACCCCCCGAACCATGCGATCGCTCGACGAATTAATCGCTGAGCTAAAATCCCCGTTTGTGGTGATTTCTGGTGGTGAACCCTTCATCCATTCCAACCTGCCGGAGCTGGTCAAAGCCCTCGAGTTCAACGGTAAACGAGTGGCGATCGAAACCTCTGGAGCATTCTGGCAAGAGCTGCCCGAGTCAGTTTGGGTTACGGTTTCACCCAAGGAACACATCAGCCCTAAATATCCAGTTGATGAGCGCTGGTGGCGACGTGCCAACGAAATTAAGTTAGTCATTTCCAGTGGTCAGGAAGTGTGGTTCTACCGTCCCAAATTGGCTAAAACCACTTGCTCTATCTTCCTCCAGCCGGAGTGGGGCGATCGCGAGAAAACCTTGCCGCTGGTAATGGATTTGCTCCAGCGCTACACCAACTGTCGCCTCAGCCTACAACTTCACAAGTTTCTCGGAATTCAATAATGAACCCCCAATTTCACTACCCAAAGCATCTACAGGGCACTGCTGCACCTTATCTGGAGGCGATCGCCTCAACCCAAGGCAGAGTACCAACCACGTTCCAATACCAGATCAGCACAGCCATTCGCCGCAAACACTGCAATCCGCCGATCTGGACTGACACTCACTTTCATAACTTCCAAATCACACTTCATCTCCAGGCAGTTCGGGGGGTGAGTGCGATGTATGGCATCGACATGATTGAAGTTGAAATGCTGCTGAAGGCATGGGCAGAAGCATTGCCTGAAGTGGTCAATGAACACCCGCTCTGCATTGGCGGAACGACTGAGGATCTGTGCCTCTATTTTGCTCGAATCGAGCTAGACCCTCACATTCAACTGCTGCGCGTAGACGTGGCAGAAACCCCAGAACGTATTACCAGCCTTCCAATACTGCAAACGACCTCTCTTAACTGAGGGAACGTTACCGCAGATTTAGCATCTACTGCGAGGTTCGACAAGTGATTGAATTCAAAACCCTAACGGCAGGGGTGATTTTGGGCGCTATCTTTGCGATCGCCCATCTGCCAACTCCCGTTCCCTTCACAGTGGCAGGGAGGCTCTAGTAGTGGCTAAGAAGTTTTTGCCTACAGTGGTCTGGGTGCCAATCGACCAGATCACACCCTATATCCACAACAACAAACAGCACCCACAGAGCCAGATTGATAAGCTGGCGAGCTGCATCATTGAGTATGGTTTTGATGTGCCCATCGTCGTGGATGAGGATAACGTCATTCTCAAAGGGCACGGGCGACGGATGGCAGCGCTGAAGCTGGGGCTAACTGAAGTTCCGGTGATTAAGCGAACTGACCTTACGCCAGCGCAAAAGAAAGCCTGCCGCATTGCTGACAATAAGGTTGCAGAATCCCCTTGGGATTTTGAGGCGTTGAAGTTGGAGATGGCAGCGCTGGATGAAATGAACTTTGATCTGCAGATGACAGGCTTCAGTCTGGAGGAATGCAGCAGTCTGTTTGACTTGGGAGTGATAGACTTCCAGGGCAAACAAATCTTTGGTGAGGATGGGCCACCAACACCCCCCGAACCAGACACATCGCATGAGCTAGATGAGGGGCGATCGCCACAGTTCAGCAGGCAAGACGCTCACGACGACGATGATCAGTCAGAGCTGGAGCGATCGGACGGCTCATTGCTGGAACTGGTAGAGATTGTGATCGCAGAGCCACGCCACCAGGTTCAACGAGGTCAGGTCTGGCAGCTTGGCAACCATGTCCTGGTAGTCGCCGATGTCCTCACTGGCTGGCAGTCCTGGAAAGATTACCTCTCCGGCGATGCCATCTTTGCCCCATATCCTGGTCCGTTCGTGCCACTAACCGTCAAGGGTGAGGAACGACGGCTGGTGATGGTGCAGCCAGACGAGTACATTGCTGGGCACATCCTTGACCAATATGAGAACGTCAAGGGGGCTGGTAGTGTCCAGCGGGGTTAAGCGCACCGGTGGGGGAACCTTTGACCCTGCTGAGGAGAATGTTTATTTTCTGGCATCTGGAGTAGGACGGCTGGCGATCGCCGAGCCGGTCTATGACCACTTGCTGATTGCTGTGAACGAGCTGGAGGGTGAAGGAGCTCTCCAGCAGATTGAGCAGTGGTGTGACAGCGGCAAAAAGCTGTTCATCGACTCCGGCATCTTTCACCTGACCCAAGAGCACGCCAAGGCACACCGCTGCTCAATGGATCAGGCACTTGCCATGCCACCCGACGAGATTGACGGCTTCAAAGAACTGTTGGAGCGCTACGTCGAAATCTACAGGCGACTGGGAGATAAGTGCTGGGGCTTTATTGAGCTAGACCAGGGCGGACGGGAGAACAAGATTAAGACCAGGGCAATGCTGGAGGAGATGGGCTGCAAACCCATTCCGGTCTATCACCCATTCAACGATGGTTGGGACTACTTTGACTACCTTGCTGAGCGCTATGACCGCATCTGTTTCGGCAACGTGGTGCAGGCTGATCGGGAGACTCGGAAACGGTTTGTCGCCACTGCCTGGGAACGACACCGCAAGTATCCTCACCTCTGGATTCATCTGCTGGGGCTGACCCCAAACGAATGGCTCAACGCGATGCCAATCAACTCCGGCGACTCCTCAAGCTGGCTCTCCTGCGTTCGCTGGTCAAGTGGCTATCGGGAGCGCTGCGCGGGCAAAGCTCTCGGAGACATGCCCCGAAACTTCATGTATGCCTACGGTGCGGATAAGGACAGTCCCAGAGGCAATAACAAGGCTGTAGCGGCAGCCGCCTATGGGTCATTCATGCAGCAACGTAACTGGCGATCGCATCTCAACAGCTTAAAGAAACTGGGTTGTCAGATTTACCCCAACCCAGTCTCAGAGCAGCCCCCTACTACTGATTAGTATGGCTCGACATCAATGCTGAAAGTTGTGCAAAGGCAGTTATTATTCGTACTCTTGCTCACTGTATCTGAACTCAAATATGCGTTTAGCAATTAATTGCATTTTGAGATCAGCTCCCAGATAGTCTCCGCCTCGGACATCTTGAGAGTTTGCCGTTCCCTGAACATCACTTATCCAGTCCAGCCCCCGTCGATGATTGAATGAATACCAGCTAGAAATTTGTAAGTCCACTGCATTTTGAAACTGAGCAGATAAAACATTCAGCTCTTGAACATTAGATGCATCAGTTTCTACTTCAACGGACAAAGTTATACGTTGAGTAACTAAGATTCGCTCGGGGACAGATTGTCCACTAATCTTGCTAACCATCTCCCCCAACTTAAAGTTGATCTTCAGCGCTTTGCCAGTCAACTGAAATCGACTTTGATAACGTTCGTGTTGCAACGCCCTTTCAAGTCGTGGAATTAATCCAGCATCACCATCAAGCAAAAGTTTACGGACTGTTAGTTGCTCAGCCATTGCCTTGCTCTTTCAAAACATCTTTCTGCTGTCCGCATTGTATCTACAAGACGATCGTCTAGAGAGGTTTGGTCTTTGCCACCTCGTTAAACGAGACTTGCCCTCGCGAACCGACAAAACTCACACAAAAAAACGTGCGATCGCCTGTCGGTTTTAGTTAACAAATTAGGGGTAAAACGACCCATTAGGCAAAACGCTTACCTGTTTACAAATCAGGGCGAATTCGACAAATCGTTTACCTAGCACATGCATGTCAACACCCTGCCGCAAAGGGAACACTCGCTCAAACATCTGAACTCATCATGATTGCAACTACTACTGTTCCAACCGTCTCAATGACCACAGCGATCGCCCGCTTCCAGGTTCCCGGTTTCCATTGCTGGGCTGGGGCAAGTGGCGATCGCCAATACTTGGCTGACCGTCACCGTCACCTGTTTCATATCGAAGCTCGAATTGAATTATTTGGAGATGATCGGGAAGTCGAGTTTCACGACTTCTTGGACTTCTGCCGCGCTAACTTCCCAGGTGGAGAGATGGGAGGTCAGAGCTGTGAGCAGATGGCTGAGGATTTAATTGAGAAGATTGGCGATCGCTACCCAGGAAGATGGATTCAAGTGTCTGTTTTTGAAGATGGGGAAGTTGGGGCTGAAGTTAGCCAGTTGCCGTAGGCAACCAGGTTTCATCAAAGAACTGACTTTGAGAAATCGGCTCTAAGCTCTTTCCCCAAACTCCAGCAGAAAACTTGCACTCACTAAGATCAGCATTCCGCAATTGCTGTATCACTTGCGATCGCTCACCTTGGAAGTCTGGCATCTGTTCACCAACGGCATTGAACACTGCCACCATGCCGTTGGTGAACAAAATTACTTCTTTGGGCGCGTTATCTGCGATCGGGTTGGTCATTCTACCTCTTCAGCACGCTTAATTGCTCGCAAGCTTTTCAAGCCTTCGATTGCACCTGTTAAACCTTCAACTGTGTTTCTAATCACCTCTCCACCTTGAGCGCCTTGCGCTTCAGATTGCAAAACACTGATTAATTGCTTTTGCTGCTCAATTAGTTGAGAGATTGAGATTTCAGGAGTTGCCATCGAATTACCAAGGTAGACTAAGGACAATTTAACTTGGAAAACTTGGATTAGGGGCGATCGCATCTAATCAACAGTAGCAAAACTGATTTAACGTTACTTCTAGATAGTTAAAACAAGTCAAATTTCAAGAGGGCGATGTTTATGAGTTTATCTAATGCATTACCTACAGAAGCTCGACCCAGAGTATACGTTTGGACAATATTGATTTGCATTAACGAAACCATAGGTTACGGCGCTTTCTCTACTGTCATGCCATACCCTCCAACTAAAGGAAATACTATTGAGTTTCGTGACACTCCAGAAGGAAACTTTTCGGGGACTATTTTCGATGTTGAGGAAGTAGTCAAATTTCAATCCTGTGAGACAGAACAACTAGACCCTAGTTTTGAGATTAGAAAAGCAATT
The DNA here is from genome assembly GCF_014695875.1 of Leptolyngbya sp. FACHB-541. Classification (NCBI taxonomy): domain Bacteria; kingdom Bacillati; phylum Cyanobacteriota; class Cyanophyceae; order Leptolyngbyales; family Leptolyngbyaceae; genus Leptolyngbya; species Leptolyngbya sp. FACHB-541. Next base: position 50,807 of record NZ_JACJPC010000014.1, read on the forward strand.
GAAGTTTTACCCTCAGCAATTCAATTTCGAGTCTTCGTTGAGGTGAAATTCTCAAGTGAATTAACCAAGCAGGGAATTCCTAAGCTTTAGAAACCCTCTAGCTTTTAACTCTTTCTCAACTGCTTCTCTGATTAAAGCTTGAGCCTCAATTGAAGAGAGCGATCGCTAAACTTCATCTGCATCTGGCTCTTGCGGCTGCAACTTGCCTAGAGCAATAAGATGCGCCTCTACCGCTTCTCTAATTAGTCGGTGGCGTTCCTCCGAGTTCATTGCATCCAAGACTGCGTAAACATCTTCTGGATAGCGAGTGCTGACAACTTTTTTGCTCAGCAATCGTCCCAGGCGATCGCGCCTAGTATTTAACCGCTCTTTCCCAGGGGCACCAGCACCGGGGCGAACGCCGCCATGTCCATCTTTTTTGGTTCGTTTGACCATTCGACTGCCGAGTCTACGGCTAGGCACATACAGTTTCATCTACTGCCTCATGGTATCAAGTGTAGTGTCAACACTAAACAAAATTGGCAAAATGCTTTCATGCACGACTGTTCCACCAATCTATTAGAGATTTTGGATCATCCATGCTGTTTGCAACATTGCATGAACAACAGAAGATTGAATAGAGATGATATGGCTGGCTAACTTCCACTCCCTTGAGATGAATAGAGGTTTTGATGTCGTCACTTCCACAGAACGGGCAGAGCTTCAGTGTCTCGGATTCAAGAAGTTCATACAAAACATCGTCCTGCTGGGATATCGATTCAAAAGGAATTTCTCTGCTCATAATCACTCCCATTCGATAAGAACTCCCTCGAAGGGAAGTGTATAGCTAGGACTCATGCTGTCGGCTCCGTAGAAGAACTTTTGGAACTCTTCCAAACTTGCAAATCCATCGGCGATCGCCAGCTCCGTCTGTTGCTCCACAGTCAAGGGCTGACCGCCTAACTCAACAGAGCCTCTATCAATTTTGATTGGAGTTACGCAGGTGCAGATTGGATCAGGTGCCCACAATTTGCGGCAGTGGCGCGTTCTCATGCCCGTGTAAAGCTGTAGCGCTTCTCCTGGTCTGGGGTTGCGCTTGCGGTTGGGTCTGATGGTTTGACGTTTAAAGCGAGTTTCGATCGGGTCAACGAATCGAGCTTTGAAGTTATAGGCGACCATTTTTTAAGCCTCAAAGGAAGCGATCGCCACTCCTCATTGAAGTGGCGATCGCTGTATCAGAAGTTAGTTAGCAAACATCTCACTCACCACATGAACATGGGTTAGGGCTGTCCACGTAACCAAAAGCGAAATGTTGTCCCGGCGAGTAGTGTTGAATTTGCCCTTTGTCATCGCAAGGTAATTCTTTTAGCTTTGCAACGTAGCCAGCAAGGTAATACCGATTATTGAATCGGGGGAGCTGGGCAAATGCTGCATCGTTCGACCCATCTAGATAGAGTTTCAGGGCGATCGCATTCGGCTTCTTGCACGGTTGCGCTGATTGATTGGTCTGTATCATGATGATGAAAGCTCCATCGCTAGGTGGTATACCCCTGCTCTTCCGCCAAGAATCAGCAGGGGTTAAACATTTGAATTAATGAACGTAAACGCCAACAAGCTGCTGCATGAACTGCTGTTGGCGTTTTGCCTTGCTGCCCATCCAGAGGCTATTGAGCTGGGTTTCAGCCTGAGTCTTCTTGCCTTCCCAGTTGAAATATTCAGTGACCGAGTTGAGCAGTCCCCAGGCTGTGTTGTAGGCACTGTTGAGTGAAGCGCCTTTCGCTTCACCCTGGAAAAGTCTCAGGCAGGTCTGGATAAGCGCAGGCTGGTTCTGCACTGGTTTAGTCGGATCACCAAAGGCGCTAATTAGGTGCAAGGTTGCCTCTTCGACGGTGATAATCGTCTCTGCCAGTTGCTCTGACTGAGTTTCAAACTCACGGAAGTTGCTTTTGGCAGACTCCAATACCTCGGTGACGCGATCGCTATTCCACTCGTTAACGTGGGAGATCACTTTGCCATTCAAGCGAACCGGGACGGTCAGACCATTGCCGCAGATGTTTCGCAGGGTCATCAGGTCAACGCGATGACCTTTGCCTTGCTCATGGAATCCAGTCAGCAGAATTTTGCCGTAGACCTCTGCCAGCTAGCTACCTTCCCAAAAGATTGGATCACTCCGACTCCCAAAGTTCAAGCTGTATATGGTCTTCTGGCAGCCTCTTCAAGGATCTCCTTTTGGGACGGTCTACCCCGGTTTTTGCTAACTGTGAGCTGACTACAGGTGTCACCAGTTCACTTGGGTCAGAGGTTGCAAGCACCCCCATACCTCCCCTTGCCTGCGTCTTCCCACTCGTAGCGGGGTTTCGGTCAGTTCTAGGGGCAACAGAGTCAGCAACAACGGCTGATTCCTGCAAGTCCGAAGACTTGTACCCTTTGGCTGAATCCTCAGCAGGTTCACAGACGGCAGAACCGTCAGGCGTAGGCATACGCAAGCCTTGTCGAATTGCCGGGGCAAGTCGCAAGGTTCTGTTTTGGGCGGGCTTAATTGCGCCACACGCCCCGTAGAGGACAGAGCTAAGGAAGTTGCAACCTCCTACTCCATCCCGATCGCCCAACCACCCACAGCCACCTTTACGAGGATTGCAGTAGTAGACGCGGTTGCGTGGCTTGTGCCTGCGACCGCAGTTTGGGCAAACTTGTGACGACCGTGCTTCGCTGGCTGTCTCTGTTCCTTCGCCGCCAGCTAACAGCAACTTCTCGTCTAAATATTTTACTTGGGTTGGCATTTCCCAAAGGTTGTTTCGACCAACTTGCTTGATCCGACGCTTGCCCTTCTTCCTGGTCTTTGGCAGTGTCTTCAAGTCACCTACATAAACCTTGCCAACTTTATTTTCAACGCACCAATTAACGGCTGCACGGGTGACGCAATGGTTAGCGTAGGTCAATCTGACCCGGTAATAATCAGCCGCTTTATGCTGAGAGCGAAGCAACCGCATTTCTCTGCGGCTCCGCTTCTTTAGTCCTAAGTCCTTACGCCGTTGCCGAATAATCCGAAACGCATATTTGATATCAGATCCCCGGCGCTTCAACCCCTGACGCTGCCGTTCGTTGTCCCGCTCCTGCAATTCTCGATAGGTTGCTTTTTCGTCAGGCGATAGGTATTGACGGATTTGACCCTTTAAAACCCGCGATCGCTTGCGGTTGATGCCTCGATAACGCCCATCGCGTTCGCGCTTGAGGGCACAGATATTCTTGCCGCTGATAGTCGCTGTAGTGCCATCCTTCAGAGCCAACACCATTGCTCGTTTCTGCCCAAAGTCAACGGCTGCAACTTCAATTAGTTCAGGGTTTGGTTCAACTGGTAATTTACGGGTGATGTGCAGGCAGAACCGACCACTGCGAGAGCGAGTAATCTTTACATCACCATCAATCGAAATGTTTAGAAGCTCTGGTACGCGCAGCTTCAACACGTAGGGCTTTGCGCCTAGAATCAGGCGATCGCCCGAGCGTTTCACCAATTGATTTGTAAAAAACAGAGTGTGCAGACCTTTGTACCGCCTGGGAAGTTGAGCGTTTGTATCCCCGTTCTTTCGGTGGGTGAAATAGCTAGCAATATTCGCTTCAAAGTCCTGAGTTAATACCACTTTTGACTGAGCCGGAATTCCATAGTCAGGTTTGGCATTCTTCTCGGTAGCAACGACTAACCGCTCCTTCCCTTTATCCTTTCCCTGTTTAGCGGGTTTGTTGACTAACTGCCGAGGGTAAATACTTGATTGCTGAGTGATTAGAGTAATAATCAACTCATCTGCCCAACCTTTACGCCGAATATCAACGTAAGGATCAACCTCCCAGGCAGGCTGATCCGGATACTCTTCTCTAGCTTGTTTATAGGCACTTTGCTTGTAAGCCAAATGATCGATCAGCAGGTTGTAGATCATCGCACTCGATCGCATCATCCCGTACAGCAGTTGCCGCTGCTGTGGTTTAGGATGAAACTCGATTTTTAACGTGCGGGTTTGATAGTGCTGGCTGGTCATATCTGCAAAAGTGCATGGAGTGCTGAATGTTAGTTGCTGCTACTTGGTAGCGAGTCGCCGTTGTGCTTGCAGTTCTCGAATGAAGTCAGGAAATCGCTGGGCTAGCACGACGTTCTCAATCAAGAAGCGGCGATCGTCATTTACTGCTAGCCCTATTTCCGCAACTAAGTTGGTCAAATCTTCGATGCTCATTGCTTCGAGCTGTTCAATCGTGTAGATGGTCATTTCAGAAACCTAGTTAAGTTGAAATACTTCTAAATCAGGAAGAGGCAATCGCTTACGGGTGTCTTTTCAAGACCGCCCTCTCAACTCCCCTTCTCCTTTACATGCCTGGAAACCAGTGCTCTCTTCACGCCTGGGTCATAGAGATACAGCCCTAATCCAAATCGACAGCAGGCACGACGAAACGCTTGAGACTCGCTGTTGGTATTGCTGCTACCAAACTGCGTTCCCTCTAGCGCCTCATCACCTGTGCTAGCGCGAGAGATTGGTCCCTCTTCACAAAGCAGCGTAATTTCATAGCCCAACACATAGCGGCTGCCCTGCGGCATGTGAATTAACTGCCCAGTCCATCCAGGGCTGATGTAATCCAAAATTAGGTTGCAATCATACCAATGCAGGTATGGAATGTAATTCAACTTTCCTGACTTTTTATCCTTCTTCTCAAGCCAGTTAATAAACGCCCAAGGAAGCGGCTTTGACAAGTCAGCTAGAACGTCAATGAACGGGCGACGAAACCCTAAAGTTTGCCCCTGAGTAATCAACCGTCGCAGATCAGAGCGAGTTTCAGGGATGACAGGTAAAACTTTGGACGTGGTTTGAGATGTGGTTTGCATGGCGGTTGAGATAAGGCGATCGCCCCTTGGTTGGATAGATGGGCGATCGCTCATTTATCAGGTCTGTAGTAAGCGGTGCTGATAGGCAAGTTGCATCGTTACACCGCTGTTAAGTTGAAATACTCGTGAACATCAATCAAACCTGCCTCCAAGAAGTCCGCCAAAACGTCACTTAAAAGCATCCGAGTAGCGTCTAAGTCAATGTATTGCCGTCCTGCAATCAGAGCCGATTGGTAGTCCTGATAGAACCTCCAATCACCGCAGCGATCGCCTTCTGGAGAACGACAGAGGGGTCTAAATCCTTCTTGCTCTTGCTCCACTTCAACTTGCCAACCTCGATAAAAATCGACTGGAAGATTGCAAGCTGAAATAGGAGACTGAGCGAACTCCCAGAACTTGAGAATGCAGAGGTCAGAAGGCAGGTCGTGACCTAGCGTTGCCTGGTCATATAGCGGACAGTAGCCGACGTTTGAAGTGCGGCTTGACTCTTGCCAGAATGGGCATTGTGAACAATTTTGAGGCTCCATAACTCTCCATCTAAATAAGTTGAACCCCTACCCGAAAGCAGGTAGGGGAAGAACGGTTTAGTCGATAGAGAGCCGAAGGGTTTTGCCGTCTTTGCAGCTTAAAACCGCAACAGAAGGACGCTTGCCGACACCAGGAATGATTTGGACAAGAGACTTTTGAGCGGATTCAGAAGTTTGTGCAATCATTAGAGAAATCCTTAACGAAGGTTGGATTTGAGAGAGGGGGGTCGTTTCTTTGGACGGAGGCGATCGCCCTCTCTCTTTGTTTATTATTGCATATCGTATGTACGATTGCACCAATATTGCATACGAAAAACTGATTAGCTAGATATCAGTTAATCAGTTTTTCGTATGCAATAGTATGTACGTTTTCCCCAAAATTGTGTCACATTGAGTTTGTATTGTTCAATGGGTAAGGAAACCTGTATGACAGAGATCATTGTGGGAAGAGCCAAAAAGCCAGCTAAGCGGCAGAATTACAAGATTTCGTATGAGTTACTGGCTGGGTTGAAGGGCGTGGCGATTTTGGAGGATCGTAGCGATACTGCTCAATTAGAAAGATGGATTAGAGAAGGAGTAGATCGTTGGCGATTAGAAAACCCTTCTAAAACAGAAAAGCTTGACGAGTTGATATCTAGCTTCTTAGCTAACGAGGGTGCTGAGGAGGGCTGACAGCCTGCAACATCCGTTGCATCACTAGTACGTTGATGGGCGATCGCTCCCACCTCCCACTCAATCACTAACTCTAAGAGGCAGTCCTATGAAATTGCTGCAAAAGAGCAGATCTTCACTCTGCTCCAAATCGTTATGTCTAAACTCTGATTTGCCGCCTCAAGTTCCACCTCCCAAATTCCGCTTCTGGCAGAAGGTTCGAGCTAAAGACCGCTGTGGGCACATAACGGGGATGGAATACATCGACACCCATGTTGCTCTAATAGATTTGTTAGACACGCACGGCTGGTTCTACACCGTGAACTCTCTCTACGGTTGCACTACTGCCGAGATGCTTAAAGCTAAGCACGAGCCAACTCTGAGTATTGCTGAGTCCGAACTTGAAGCAGTGGAGGACTAGCAGAGATGACTCAGTATCGAACACTGCTCACAACTGAATTTCCATCCAACATTCCACTACCCAAATTCCGATTATTTCAACGAGTTCGGTTTGAAGACCGCCCTAACTGCAAGCTAGTCGGTGAAATCGTTGGCATGGAGTACGTCACGTCCGACGCTCGCAAGATTGAAGATTTTGAACAGGAAGGCTGGACGTATCGAATCAAGACAGATGAAGCCGCAAACCCTAACCCCGCAGGCGCGCACATTTTTGCCTGGGAAGAAGACGTTGAGCTACTGAAAGAGCAATAAATACTATGATCAAGCGAATTAGTTCAGTTGCATTGATAGCGACTTTGACGTTCTCTGCCATGCCAGCAAAGGCGAATCCGGCACTAGTAGCGGCTCCGGCTATTTGTGCCACTGGAATCGGCTGCATTTTAATAGGAACCGCCATTATTGGTGGAGTAGCCTATTACGTCTGGCAAAATAGTCAAACAGGTGAACAGTACCACATGCCTATTGAAGATCCTGAAGAGACTGCTCAGGAGTGGGATGAACCAATTATTGCAAGAGATCCAGAAGAAGCAAATCGGGAGTGTCAGGCTAGAGCAAGACAATACGGAGTGGAGCTTTCCAGGGTTCAGCCACCAAGACAGGTCAGGCGGGGACAGAACCAACAATATCGCTGTTGGTTTATATAATCAATCCAAAGGAGATAAACCTAAGATGATCAACCTCGAAAGCATTCAAACCTCGAAACTCCCAATTGGAGCAAAGGCTGGACAAATTGTATTACTGGTCGATTTGACTCAGACACCTAATCCCATAGAAACCCTGGATCTACTCAAATCTACAGGGTATGAACCTCAATTAAGATTTTGTGTCTTTGCAACTGGATTGCACATTGTTGCGGTCTTAAAGAACGAACAGTTCGATCCCAGTCAACCTATTGATGACGAGTATTTAATGGACGAATGGATTGAACTGGTTGAGAAAATCAACCCTGACGCTGTAAGGCTATGGAGAGGACATCCCAAACCACAGCCCTCACTCGTATAGAAAAGCGTAGTTGATTAAACTCCTATTCTCCTCATAATGCCTCCTAGAAACTCTAACTCAAAAACTAGGAGGCGTTTGTGCTCCTTTGCTGGCGATTGCCCTTTACAGCAGCCACCGTTTCAAACTCGATTAGCAACTTCAACCTTGATTCAACACAGCGATCGCACACCTTGATTTCAGTTGTCGAGTCATCTAAAGCTTTCCACTGAAACTTCAAGTGCTTTTTGCAGACAAATGATGGTTCAGTTGCTAACCCTGCCAGACCTCCCCTTACCCAGACTTAGGTTTTCAGGTTTGCCTACTTTCGTGGTCTGCATTCCACTGAGTTGATTCTATTTGGAACGATTCTACAGATCCACCCAAATTAGTCTATTATGCAGAATAATTCTGTCGATCCACCTGTTTTGGAGTGATATACAGAATCATTCTGCCTATTCTCCGAAACTGGGTAGATAGGTAGAATCGTTCCGTCTAATCAATAGTTAGCTGTCTAGTTTCCTACATGAATCAGACAAAGAACTGTGAGGGTGTAGCAACAGTTAGTACGTGAATTTTGAGGAAGGCTACTGAGATGTCCAAATGGTATGAAAAGCTGGTACAGGAAACCTATCAAGCCCTTCTCGATCAAGAATCACACATCAAGAACATAGTTGTGCAGCACGATGTCAAGTTGACTGGCAAAAGTGGTGCTTCTCACCAGATTGATGTCTATTGGGAATTCAGGATAGCCGATACCATCTATCGGACATGTATTGAGTGCAGGAATTATACATCAAACATCAAAAAAAGTAGAGTTGTAGAATTCAAAGGTATTTTAGACGATATAGGTAACGCGAACGGAATTATTGTAACTAGGGTCGGTTTTCAAGAAGGGGCTTTAACCTATGCCGAACATCACGGGGTTCGACTACTTCTTATTAATCCCGTGCTGCAAAGAATAGACGTGAACGTGCATATGGTTATTCCCCAGATAAGTAACATAGGATTTTTGTTCGATTCTTCTCACGCAAAGTTCGTTTTAGAAGCAGCAGGAGTTGATACCACAAGTATCTTATTGGAGTTAAACGCTTTAGCTAAAGACATTTATCTGTATGATGCCAATGGAAATAAAACACGTAATTTGTCGACAGTGTTATCACAGCCTATAGGTAAAGTTGGTCAAATTGTTGTCGATCTTGATAATGAATATCTGGAAACATCGCATGGATTGATAAAACTCAATTCAATTAGTTTTGAGCGACAGGAAGAGATGGTCGAGAATAAAATTACAATTGGTGGTGGTGAAGATGTTGCTAAGACATTAATCCAAGATGTTCTCGAAAATACATCCAAGTATCTTTTCAAGGATGGTGCTGTAGGCAGCGAATCTCGAAGAGACAAATTGTTGCCGCAACAGAACAGATAATCGGGTCGCCGGAGGGTTTTCCCCTCCAGCTCCCACAGCACCCCGCATGCGGCTCCGCACGGGGCGCTTCCTCAAAGAGGTTTAGACGGTTTGGTTCCGAAGAACCAATGTCCAGGGCTGGTTACGCAATTAAGCGCCGACTATTTAGCTCCCCCATCCGGGTTCATCGCCACGTCGAGCTTTACGACTCCTCCCCGCTCTCTGAAGTTCGGCCCTTCACCGTGTCTCATCCATTACGATGAGCGTTTGGCTACTATGGCTTCTGCTGACTTCTGCTCAATTACACAGGGCGTTTCCATACCTGTGCGCTGTCTGCTTTTCCTTAGGGTTCTGTGGCTACCTAACCGTTTCCAGTTAGACCTCAATCAGACTCCCGTAGAAGCTTAGACCGCCATTTGAGCAGATCTCCCCGGATAAGAACGTGAACTGTCCCTGCACAACCGCGTCATTTACTGCGTTCCCTGAACCAGGGGGCTTCGTTGTGTTGTGCCAACTTGCCCTAGGACTATCTCAGCCTTCTATGACGTTTCTGTTCGTCGGCTCACAGGTTTGCCTCCAGCTTCCTTCAGACATTCCCTCGCGAGTTTGCCCTTGCTCTTGGCTAGTGGTTGTCGTTACTCGGCTCCAATACTTTCGAGCATTTGAACGCTGGTTCCACCACAGAGGACTTTCACCTCATAAGTTCACGCCCATGCCGGGCGTACACAACCCGATTGGAGCGGGCTACCGAGAGATATTGGTGGTGATGAAAAGGTTTTAATAGCCGCTCAATCGGAACGTTGTGCCACCTCAACCTGTTCATAGAGGTATGCATTTGAAAATTATCTGTTTGAGTGCAAAGTTCTAAGGATCTTGGCAGGCTAAAGACGTGGTAGTAACCTTTGAACAGCTTTGGGCGATCGCCCTTTACGTTTCAAACTCAATTAGCAACTTCAACCTTGATTCAACATAGCGATCGCACACCTTAATTTCAGTTGTCGAGTCATCCAAAGTTTTTCACTAAGACTGAAGCTTCAAGCGCTTCTTGCAGGTTCAGGTGCTTTAACCCTGCCAGACTTTCCCTTGCTCTTACCCAGTCCTAGGTTGTCAGGTTTGCCTACGTTCATGGTCTGCATTCCACTTAGTTGATTTCATTTGGAAGGATTCTGCCGATCCAGCTAGATCGTTTATTATTCAGAATCATTCTGTCGATCCACCTGTTTTGGAGTGATATACAGAATCGTTCCGTCTAATCAATAGTTAGACCACTAGATTTCGGTTGAAGCGGTTCTTTAGAGATATCTGTGGGTGTATCTGACTTTTCTCTGACCTTTTGCTGACTTTGCACGGCTGCCAAAGTCAATTTGTGAAGGTTAGGGTAGATTCAATTTCAAGTGTTGTGCCAAATCATTCTGCCTGTCACCCTCTATGGGATCTTAGACGGAATAGTTCTATCTACATAATAGATAGAAGCCCATTACTAGAGGTGAAATTGCTAAGTAGCTTTAGGCTGATTTACTTCAAATCTTCCGGTTTCCAATCCATGAACAGAGGAAGTTCGGTTAAGTGTATCAGGTTACGTGCACAAAGCAAGGATCAATCGACATTCAAAGCAAGTTTTCCTACAGTCGTTCAACCAGCATAGAGAGCATTATGAGAACTTCTCCACTACGCCTTCTTCAAGACCCTACAGTTGTTGTGTTAGCTGCTGGACACGGGGGCAGCGATCCAGGTGCTGTTAACTTGCCTCATAAAGAGCGTGATCAAGCAATTACTATCACTGATCAAACTGCTGATCTACTTCGAGGGCAAGGTGTGGAAGTTGAGATCGCACCGCATGATGAAGATACTGAGAGATCAATTCAATGGGTCAATAGAAACTTTAGTTTTGGCGATGCTTGGGTTTTGGAATTGCATCGTGACTCGGCAAGTGGACTAGATCTAGACGATGCCTCGCGGCGCTGCGGAATTTATTATGGTACATCTGAAAGTAGCAAGGATATAGGCAATTTTGTCCGTAGTTCCTTCATCCTAAATGGTACTCATCCCAATTCTTGGGCACGCCCTGATACAGCATCAAACTTTGGAAGACTAGGTTGGATTCGTCAAACGCGACCGGTTGCTCACCTGCTAGAGTTGGGCTTTATGCAGGGTAAAAATGACGATGCTCATCTTAGCTGGTTAGCAAAAGTCGCGGCTACAACCATCATGGAAGCTTTTACCGGGCGTTCTTTTTAGTAACTGTTGATTAGAACAGTTAAGCTGCTTCAACCTAGAGAAGCCAACACTTGAAATCTACCTGATGTGAAGGGTTAAAGAGGAGAAATTTTTGTCTATTTGGAAAGTTAATACTGATTCACTCAACCTGCGGAGCAGCCCTGAAAAGACGAATGACAACATCATTCGAGCACTTCCACTTGCTCAAGAGGTTAAAGTTCTTACTGGAACACCCGCAGACCGATGGTGGAGAGTTGAAACTGTAGTAGAAGGAGCATCACTCACGGGATTTGTGAGTTCAGCTTTTCTACGCCAACCTTTAAGTGCAGCAAAAGAAGCGTTGATCAGCGCAGCCGTAACAGAGTGGTTGCGATTTAAGTTAGGCAGTGGGTTAGAAACTAAAGACCCTTACTATAAATACATTGGAGAATATTGGAGAGCACTCGATTTGCCTCATGATGGGCGAGATACAGAAATATATTGGTCGGCAGCATTTATATCCTTTGTTGCTCGTAAAGCAGGATACGAAAACTTCAAATTCTCGATCGCTCATCATTCCTATATCCGCGACTCTATAGAAAAGCGTATTTCTGGCGATACGAATTCTTCATTCTGGGGCTTTAGGCTAAACGAACATAAGCCCCAACTGGGTGACTTGGTGTGTCTATGGAGAGGTACACCTGTAATATTTGATGATCTCCCATCCGAATTTTCAAGTCACTGTGACATTATTGTTGATGTTCGTGACACAGAAGTTCGAGCCTTAGGTGGCAATGTTGGAGATTCGGTTTCAATGAACACCTTTCAACTCGATTTAGATGGCTTCCTAAAACCCACTGGGAGAGTGTTTGCAATATTACGCAATAACGAATAGGAGTTTTTCGCTAAATCTGGTTTAGGCTTACACTGATTCTTTCTCAATGCTTGTTAGGACTTGAACCGAGTTTTACAGTGGCTTTCTTTAGGAGATGAAGTGATGAACCGATTTAGAGTAATAGCCGATGGATTAAATTTACGTTCAGCCCCTACAACTGGGGGTAACGTGATAGCAGTTCTCCCCAAAAATCAAATCGTTACTAAGCTTGTAGTAGCTAGCAACGATAATTGGTGGAAAGTAGCAACGACCTTGAATGGAGGAAGTTTAGAAGGTTTTGTCGCTCATCGTTTTCTTACTTCAGATACAGCGTTTTCTGTAGAAAGCTTTGATTTACCCAATCCTGCTGATGGCGATCGCGGTTCGCCACTGACTCTTTGGGCGACATTCTACAACGTGCATACAGCACAGGGTTCCTCGGGTGGAAATCCTTTGCTTGATTTAGCGGGTAGCAGTTTGGGACCTACACTTTCGGATAGGGATTGGTGTAACGCAGCTGTAGAAGGCACTGTAAGAATCCTGGATGCCAGTAGTAATGTGGTAGGAACTTATAACTTTGCTGGAAGAGGTTCTACAGAGCAGGTTAACTGTTCCCGATTCTTTCCCGGACTGTCTTCCAGCATAATTACAGGTACCAATAGGGCGCGATTTAAAGTTTCTAAAGGTGCGTATGGAGAGGGAACCAGAGGATTTACACTAGTTCCCTACCGTACAGTAGCGGTTGATGACACTTTCATCCCGATTGGCTCTGCTGTTTTTATTCCAGAAGCAAGGGGGAAAACTGTGCTGCTGCCATCAGGTAGAAGTGTTACTCATGATGGCTACTTCTTTGCTGCAGATGTTGGAGGAGCAATTAAGGACAATCATATTGATGTCTTCTTAGGAGTGTCTACAGCAAATCCTTTCGCATTCATCCAAAGTAGAAGAGATCGTACTTTTTCTGCATTCCTAATTAGGAATAGCCAAACGGTTGGAACTTTAGAAGCATTACATAGAGTTTAGATAGATTTGGATTGTCACTAGCAAAGCTGTTGCGCCAAGCGCTCTAAATTCCAATGCACCGGAACAAAGTCAAATGATCAGTGAGTTGCAGAAGTTGTCTGTGTCCGGTGATTGGAACCGTTAGCTAGCTTGAGTAAATGAGAAAATTCTATGAAAGATTATAGTCAACATTATTCAAGCTAAAAGATTGAACCCTGCCAAACTTCCTCAGGGTCGTTCTTTCCCTTGCGTCTGCGCTTCTTGATGGGTTCAAATCGCCACTGGTTCTCTGCGTCGTGTTCTGTCCCTGCCAGATATTCAGCCGCAGCGGGATTCTGATCGGCGGTCGCAGTCATGGAGTCCGAGGTAGCTTCACTGTCGCCATGAAGCAGTTCAGAATCTAGGAACGGCAGTGGCTTGACCAGCCAGGGAGCGTAGAGATAGCCGTTAACTAGGGCAGCTTTAATTACCGTGTCGTTGATGTCCTGCCCATACAGCCTCAGTGAGTAGTTGGAGGCAGTCAGCAGCAAGCGACCGGTACCCAAGCATGGATCGCATACCGTCTCCAGTCGCGAATCGTGGCGACCCCTTGCGGGTATCTCTGCGAGATCGCCAGAGATGACATCATGCATCAACACCTGGGTCATCAGGATGCAGACGGGCATGGGAGTTGGGTAAAACCCTGAGCGCTTGCCGAAATGGTTGATTGCCAGGATGTCTCCCAAATAGTCGTGAGGGTAGGCAGTCAGCAGATTCAGATTGAACATCTGATAGAGCCTCATGCTGGCTCCGCTACATCCGCTCGGTTCATCGGGCAGGTCATAGCCTGGGTGACCAAACCCAAACAGTAGCCAGTCGAGGAAATAGTTCATGTATGTCCAGCTCGACCAACCTTGCCAACCCCCCGAACCGCAATTAGTAACGAGGTCTAAGCAGCGCTCCAAATGCTTGTGCCCTTGCTGGTCAAATAAATGGCGACTGTGTTCATCTGTTGCCCATTCGATTTTGGGAATCGGGCGATCGCCTAGTTTCTGAGTCTCCATCAACTCAACCCAGTAGACCCAGCGCTGCCACGTCAGTTCATCGGCTCGAAGTAGGTAGGGAAGGAGCCAGCCCCGTTCCAAGTTGCGCTGTAAGTTGGGGTCAAGCTTGTATTTCTGCCGCGCTTTAAGCTGCTCCCTAAGTTCTGCGCGAAACCATGACAATCTATCCCGTGACTCTTCCTGAGCCGGGATGCTATCGCTGTTCATTATTGAAGTTGCCTTAAATCTTGTTGCTTGATAGGTGGCGATCGCCATCCAGAGCGCAGCGCTTCACTCTGGTGGGTTCATGTGGCTAGGCACAACGTCTCGCTTGCGATCAAAGGCTTTACACCACCCTTGATGGCGATCGCCAAACTTGTTAAGCGGACATCCGAGCTTCAGCAGTCTCTACGGTGTCTGCCTTCTTGAAGCTAAATGCCAGGTTGTAGAGTTCAGTCCAGTTCAGTTCTCCAGCATCGTAGGCAGTCCGGATTTTGCTGGAAGCCTCATACAACTCATACGCCTTAGCAATCACTTTGGTGTAGTGAGCCGACTTGCCCACAGTTTCCCCGGCTGCTTTGGTGTCACCGTTGCAGCGGACTACTGCCTCATAAACTTCTCTGGCTTGAGCCAACTTCTCTGCCGGGTCAGTAATCCGAGGTGTTCCGGTTCGGGGGGTGCCACCTCTGCGAGTTTTGGCAGGTTGGGCAATGGCGATCGCGGTCAGCAATTGCTTGAAGGCTCCAAAATTCTCTAGCAGGTAAGTTGCTTCGGCACAGCTCCCTACATTGGCATTCTCATCCAGGTAGAGGATCAAGCGTTGTTCATAGGTCAAGTCAGACTTTTGCTCCTCAGCCTCCAGCTCCGGTTCGGGGGGTGCTACCTCTTCAACTTCGACTTCAACAGCAGCTTCAGAATCATCATCTGTAGCAATTGCCATTTGCTCAAAGTCTTCTTCATCGTCAGATTCAACCTGATCTTCAACCTGCCCTTGAGCAAACAGAATCCAGTCAATTAACTGTGCTTTCGTGTCGCTTGGCTCAAACTCAATCTCCAGTCCAGCAGCAATGTTCTGGAGTTTGGGTTTGGTCATTTCACGGGTGGTCAGTTGGTCGCGAGTGTAGGTGGTAGTCATTGTTTTGCCTTGATTAATGTCTAGTGAGTTAACGGTCAAGCGGTCATCAGTTAGCACGTTGGCGGTCAGCTTTTAGCTGTTGAATGTAATCCGGGAAGCGTTGACCCAACAACACGTTCTCAATCAGGAAGCGGCGATCGCCTTTGGTCGATAAACACAGCTCAGAAACGAGCTTGGTCAGTTCTTCGGTGGTCATCGCTTCAAGTTGTTGAACGGTGTAGTTGGTAATCATCTCAGTGCCTCGTTTGCTTGTGATGCCCCTATCCTCACCAGCTTTTTTGGTAGTGTCAGCAGCAATCCAAGTGTTTTACGATTCGAGTTACTGACAGGTTTTAAGTCACTCCATCAGCTAGGCGAATCAGAGTTTTCAGGCATCAAAAAGAGCGCTCGACAGCAGAAGTCAGGCGCTCAATATGAGGAGTATTGAAAACCAAATTAACTGACATTCAAGAATGCCAAAGCCAATTCTCCAAGTTGGACAGGCCTTCTGATTCAGTGCCTTGGCATATCTGTTCTTAGTGATCCGCCAGTTGTGTACTTCACTTTCCTCCAACTTCCAACTTTCTGTCGGATCGCTTTCACACCTTTCGTATCAAGGTTCTTAGGGGTTGAGAGAGCAGGGCGATCGCAATTTAAGTCGGATGAAGCCGACTTAAATTGGAAAGATGTCGGTCTTGTCGGAGAAATTCAGTTTTTTATCGCCTTTACGGGGTGCAGTTAAACGAGACTTGTCGCCTCACTAAATGTGTAGAGAGATCAGAGGCCCTAAGTTAAACTTTGCCGTCTTTAGGGGCACTTGAAAGGGATCGGATACGGCTTGAGGATCATCGTGGGAAAGGAAGTAGTTGAGGAATTCCCTCACATTTAACAATGATGTGGGCGATCGCCCATACTCTTCACCCCAGATATCCGCGTGTGGATTCCCCTCACTGTCATGCCAGATGCCCTGGCTCTTAAAGTACTGAATGCCAGCGTAGGGAATGCCCAGCATCAGGACAGCGGCGATCGCCCAGTTGCGCGCTGTTAAGGTTGGAAGACTGAAGTATAGATAGTGTTTGGGAACCCTATAGTATACAGGCACCCCAACTCTACGTTGGAGCCGACGAACACCGTTGGCCCGACGACGCGAATAAGCGGCATTCGCGGCTCAACTCCGCTGTTATGCCGCTTATTCCTTGCTGGGGCACAGCTGAAAGATTTTCTGGAGGCGTTGAGGATTGGGGGACTATAGGGTTAGTGGTGCAAGAGCTAAAGATGGTTGTTCAGGGGCATCGGCCATTGAGTATTAGTGTTATCTATAATACAGTTTGAGCGATGAGTATTGAGGGGTTGATGCATTAGCCTGTGGTGCCCCTGTACTACACAGTTGTCGTTTCATAGCACAATGTTGCAAAATGAGAGAAATTCGGTTTGCCGAGTGATTTTTTACACCCTCACCCTTGCGCTTATGTCAGAAGATTCCCAGCGTAACTCTGCTTTCAATGCTGCTGTGAGTTCAAAAGTTCATCACGCTCAACTAAACGATACTGGCAAGTACACACCAGAAAAGTTAGGGCATCTGTACAGAGGTGGTATACGTACTGGTGCAGGGCGAACCGAAGCGCAAGCTCAACAAATGTTAGACAAAATCCCACCTTCTCAGAGGGCTGGAGTTGATGGTCAATCCGCTGCTGCTAAAGTCAAAGAATATTTAGCTGATAAGGATGCTAGTCATATAAAACCACATAGTAAAGGTGGTTCAAGTCATCCAGATAATATCAAATGGGAAGGTAAAACTGCTAATCGTGCTCGTGGCGATCAACACATGACCAGCCAAGAGCAAAGACAACTAAATGTTAAGGCACAAGCTGATAACATACGTGGAGCATTGAAAGCTGGTGTAGAGGCTGCGTCCAAAGGAGCAGTAATTGGTGCAGTAACAACGGCTCCTTTCTCTATGCTTAGAAATGCATTGCGAGTTGTACGAGGTGAAATGTCAGCTCAAGATGCTGCTCTAGAAACTGTAAAAGAAACTGCTGTTGGTGGGGGAGTTGGAGCTACAACAGCATTTACGGTTACGGCGGTAGCATCTGCTTGTCCTCCTATTGCTGTTGCATTAACAGCTATGTCACCAGTTTTACTTGCTGCTGGTGGTGTTGGAATGGTATGTGAGTTTTTCAAGATTCTTGGTGACCATAAGCAGCAGGTGAAAGAGTATTATTCATCATTGACTCAGAGAGAACTGCAATATCTCCAGGATGTTGAGAGTGAACTTCTGTACGAACACTCTAAGAATTCAGAGTTTCTGAATAAGTCCGCAGAATTAAACGCTGAGATTACACACAGACCTATCGAGTCTGGTGTAGAAGGTGCATTAAAGCGATATCTTGAGTCTGCTGCAATTGCTAAAGCTTTGGGAGCTACACCAATCGGTAATAAGCAGTTGCCTGTTTCAAAAAAAACTTTGCCCTCAGCTTAATAATTTTAGGATTGGTAAATACTTATGTTTTTTCTGCTTCCTTTAGTTGGTGCGGCAGTTGGTGCAGCAGTTGGTGCTCTTGTTACTCATGCTAGCGGCGAGAAAGATAGACAGGCGGCAGAGCATCATAGAAAAGTTGCTAATGACTTGACCAACAAATTCTCAAATTTAGAGAAAAGATACAGCGAATATGCCGATAAGAGTAAGAGTCAAATTGATGACTTGACCAGGCAACACGCTTTAGATGAAGCAGAGAAAGATCTTCTGCGTTTAGCCATCAGGTTGCAGCAGAGCTTGTATATGCTTATGTGGGATATAGATAATAAGCCTACATATGATGCTTTGATAGATTTTGAACAAGCTGTTGAGGCAACTAACAGAGTTTTATCCGAGTTAAGCGAGGAGAAAATTCAAATCCCAAGTAAGTACTTTTCTCGCAACCTGACACGGGTTAAGAGGCGTGAAAAGCTCGCTGAAACGAGGCAGAAGAAAATAGAAAGTAGCAGCGCGGCATAGCAATTCGGGTGCAGCGGATTGACCGAAGCCGCTTGGGTTAGATGCAAAGACCTCGGCAACCGCTGACCCGACTCGTTAGGTGGAATTTGAGACATCAATTAGAACATTAAATACCTCTAAAGTTGAGGCTAGTACAAAAATGTTAAAAGACAAAGCGGTGATCATTATCGCAGTATCAAAATATGCTGGTACTTATGACAATCTTCCAGGGGCAATAACAAGTGCTAGGAGACTGCGTGAATGGGCTGAACAGTCTGACGAAGACTGTAAATATAAAGTTCTTTATCTAGCTGATGACGTCTTTGAGAAGATTGACGTTCAACTCGTGCGCGAACAAGTTAGCCAATTTGTTAACAGTAACTTCATAGATCGACTCATCGTCTATTTCGCTGGACATGGCATTGTTCGCTCAGCTGGTGACCAGTTTTGGCTTCTTACCAATGCGGCGCAGGATCTACGAGAAGGAATTGATGTAGAAGCCTTTAGGCGGGGTTTACTAAAATGCAATATTGGTAATGCTGATTTTGCAGGTCAATTGTGCATTATTGGTGATGCCTGTCGAAATACTGGGCGAGATGCTATCGAATTTTACGGTGATCCAATTCTGACTTCGACAGCAAAGAGGAATAGTCGTATTCAGCTTGATAAGTTTCTGTCCACAGGGCTTGGCAATTACTCATTCCAAATCAATCAAATTGGTAGTCAAAGTGCGTACTGTCTGTTTTCGGAGGTGATGCTGAGTGCCTTGCGAGGCGAAGTTAAGGAAGCAATTGACACGGAAGACCATCGATTCAAACCAGTTATCACAAATCATAAACTAGCTGAATATTTAGAGAAAGAGGTCAGAAGTCGTGCTGCTGCAATTGGAGAGGAGATGGAGCCTGATCTGCTTACTGGAATCCATCCTCCCCATAACTTCTACAAAAGATTAAAGGAACCGATTTCTGATGTAATAGCTAGTTCGCAAGATTCGCAACTGGCGGCAGCAATCCAAATGGCAATACATGATCCCCATCCAGAAAGCAGTAATGAGAAACTTACAGCAGCTCAAGAAGGTCGTAAACAAACTCTTTTGGGATTGAAAGACCGTATTAAATTGAACTATTCCCGACTATCAATCAGAGTTAGACGTCGTTTCGATCCTAATAATCCTAATTTTTTAACTGTTAGTGATTTTCGCCCAAACTTTATAGCTGTACCTCGTAGTGCAACGGTTGAAGTGGCACATCGGGAAGAAACACTCTATGAGATACTAGCGTTTAACTGTTACGATTCGCCTATTTTAATCCACCAAGATGGACAATGGATAATTATTCCTAATTACCTCAATGTTGTTGCTGTCATATCTCGCAATTTACCTGGCGACATCTTATTCTTTAAGACTGGACATTTTACTAAACGAGATGAAGTGTGGGATACATATTTAAGTGATTTTTCAAATCTTGCTGGCAGTGTTCCATTACGCGCCGCAGAGGCTAAAAAATTTGCAGATAGGGTTAGAGTGGGAAAAGAGGAATATCCTCATCAAGCAGTGACAGCAGGATATCTTTATGAATTTTCCAACGACTACGATAATATTGCTAGAACTGCACATTATATGGCTAGAAACACAGATTCGGTGCCATTCGATCTAGCACTACTATGTGCAGACAAAATATGGTGGAGTAAAGAAAATGGCAGGTTGGTCGCATTTGCAGATCTGCCAGCCGTTGAACCCTCACAACCGAGTGAGCAAAAGGATAATCGCCCCTATTATGCTAGACGTGAATTTGCGGCACACAAGAATGTCCAACTTTGGGGAATTACACCAATCTTTCGTCAGGGTTGGAGTTTTATGCAGACTGAACTATACCTTGATATTCCAGACAAGATCAGGTTAATTAGCGAAAATATGATTGGGAGATCGGCAGCAAGCTTAACAGATGAGGGACTTAGAATGTTTCTTAAAGCCTTTGACTATCGAGTTATTGAGATTGACACCTAACAACTAATACATCAACGAAACATTCTACCTTTCAATACTATTTGGAGCATTTGTTAATGACAACAGTTCTTTTAATTCACGGCATTAATAATCAGGGTAATTCAAAGGATAACATTGAAAAAACGTGGAGTTATGCCCTTAGAAGCAGTGCTGCTACCGCAGGACTAACGATACCTGATGATGTGAAATTTATTGCAGCGTTCTATGGCGACGTACTCTTTAACGAAACAGAATCCTGGAACAAGAACAAACCTACTTCAAGTCCTATGAGTGTCGAATCTCCGGACGAAGATTATGCGGATGATGAAGTTGCGGCTTTATATCTTGAATTCCAGCAAAAATATGGTATCGGCGATGAGCAAGTTTCTCGGGAACTTGAGGCTGAAGATAATCTTCAAGCTCAAAAGCGCATGGCTAAAGGAATTCATAAGAGGTGGTTAAAGGCGATAGCGAAAGCTTTGGAAACGGTACTTCCTTCAAAGGGTAAACGAGTAGCAGCAGCTTTTATAAGTCAAGCTGCCGCATATCTTCATAAGCCCGGTTTAAAGGAAAAAGTTGACGATCTCGTTATGACCCAAGTGATAGACGGACTACCAAAAGATGAAAAGGTTGTTATTATTAGTCATTCCCTTGGCACTATTGTAGCTTATGACTTAATGCGCCGTCTTAGGCATCAAGTAAAGGTTGGGTTGCTGCTAACTGCCGGTTCACCTCTTGGGATTGAGATAGTCAAACGTAGGCTGGGTACACCGCTTATCTGCCTTCCAAATGTAGATAAATGGGTAAATATATCAGATGATGAAGACTTTGTTGCCTTCCAAACAAAGCTAACTAGTACGACTTTTGGATGTGATAAGATTGTAAATATTGATCAGTTAGATAATGGCGATGAAGATGCACACGATATTCTGAAATATCTTGCACATGATATTGTCGCAAAAGAAATTGTGTTGAATCTCTAACTGGACAAACAAATTAGTCGATTGTGAACATTTAGTTTGACATTTCCACTACACTATTCCACCTAACCCTTACATGCACCGGACGGACTGGACACCTCTGGCTTCGTTTAAGTGACATCTGACGCCGTTGATGTCCGCCGTTAGCAGTTAACATCATTGCCGAAAATGACCCTTCTCGGCATTGTTTGATTCAATGCCCATATCAAAAGCCTCTTTCAGACATAGATTTAGGCTTTACTACTTACAGTACTCAATGGTCATTTTCGGCAGAGTTAAGCTGTTCAGACGTGGAAGGGGCAATCGCTCTATCTTCTACTGATACCTACCCATAAAAACGGGTAGCTTCCCGACTATCTCAAAGCCAAAGGAGGCGGGATGATACATCCATATCAAAGCCGCCGACCACGCTTTACAAGGTCGGCATATAGAAAAACAAAGCCCTGACCGGTAAGGTTAGGGCTTATTGTTTTGGTCAACGTCTTAAATAGCGTGACTAGGGCAGCAGGGCGATCGCCCAACTCCTTCTCAATAAAGCCGATTGGGTCATTGGTGTCCCGTGTCACCATTGCCGCAACTCCAGCTCACCCCTAGCCCGAATTTGATCCCCTTCAAGCGACAGCAAGGACATTGCGTGGGTTCTCTCCAGCGGCTAATCTCTCAAGCTGCTCATCTGAGAGATTTGAATAATCAATTTTGACGTTGAGCTTGGTTTCCTCCTTCTCACCTAGAGCAGTTTTTCCAATCTTTTGAAGTCGCTCTAGCGCCTTGGCTAACTCATCCAACTGTTTGGGAGATGGTAGATCATTGCCTTTTGCCACTCCTTCAGTTGCTTCTTTAAGTTGCATGAAAACAAGATTCAAGCCGCCTTTCGCAAGTTCATAGCACTGGGCATCCCATGCAGCTAAGTCGCCCGCTAAAGCAGTCGATTTGTGTTCCTGGCGTTTATCTGAAACAGTTTGAACAAAACGCTCAGCCTCAACTTTCCAATGCTCTTTAGCTGCTTTTTCCCGCAGATATGAGGGCGAACAGGTATACTTCGCAGCCAATTGCTCTAAGGTTGGACGAGACTTCTCATCCGGAGCCTGGACGTATTCATCTTTGATGACCTGCCAGTTGTGCTTCGCCACTTTCCCTCAGCTTCCTGCAATTTCCGACTTTCTGTCGGATCGTTCCCACGCCTTGTGGGGTGGGGTTTTCACGGACATGGAAAAGGGTAGGGCGATCGCATTCAAGTCGGTTAAAGGCAACTGTTCTGGTAAAAATGCTGATCTTGCCAAAGATCTTTAACTTTCTGAAGTTATAAAGGGAACACCAGATCTTCATCGACCAGTGCAACAGATGGCAAAAATCTTTTCAAGGCGAACTGAGGAACAGGAAAAATTTCGTCAGGATCTATGCTTGGTTATTCAATCTGAAGAAGAGCGCAGGATTCAAGAGCAGTCTGCTGAACGTCTTGTCATGCCTATGACTTTAAGTACGTGGGAAGACGACTGGAAGAGTTGATTTCAAGCTGCTTACCGGCAGTATAACGATTCACTCGGGTTGGATCTAAGGGTTTAACATTGCGGAAGCTAACATATCAGCTTCATTCAGAAGGAGCTGGGCGAGTAGCTGACGGAAGAACAGCGGGCGATCGCGGCGGTATAACATATTTCCTGTTGCGCCCGACCATTGAAAAGTTATCGGTAGATTATTCGAGGTTGTCTACAGTGGGTTAAGCGGAACGTTAGACCACAAGATCTCGGTTGGAATGGTGCTGTAACCGCTCTAAGTATCAATAGGGAAACCGCTCTAAGTGCTAGCTTTGAATGGATGATTGCAATAAGGAAAAATTAGGTGTCAAAAGGCATCCCTGCAAAGCTTAAAAAGGTTTCAGTTAAACTCCCATTTGGTATTGGTGGAGCAGAATGGGAAGCCGACTCGACA
The DNA here is from genome assembly GCF_014695875.1 of Leptolyngbya sp. FACHB-541. Classification (NCBI taxonomy): domain Bacteria; kingdom Bacillati; phylum Cyanobacteriota; class Cyanophyceae; order Leptolyngbyales; family Leptolyngbyaceae; genus Leptolyngbya; species Leptolyngbya sp. FACHB-541. The sequence goes on from NZ_JACJPC010000014.1 coordinate 73,751, forward strand.
GAACGCAAAGCGGCTTGGGCGATTTATGTTGAGTTAGTTACTCGCATCGCTGTTCAAGACCTTGATAAAGACCAAGGACTTTTGCGAGAGTTGCTAAACTCGCTACATAGTTTGTTTGGTATTACACGTCAAATCCTGCGGGAAGCTGGTCCAGATGTTGGTGCATCATACGAATCAGTTGGGGGTACAGCAATTACTGTCCTTAACAGAGGACTACGCCCTTTTTTGTCTACATGGCATCCTGCACTTCAGGCATGGGAGGCGCAACGCCCTGTAAATCTTAGTCCAAAAGAGCATGAGAAGAATTGGATTCATGAACCTAAATTACGTAGTGAATTAAAATCCCTTAATCTAGATTTAGAGCAATATGCTAATGCGTTAGCAGAGATAGCTGGAGTTAAGTGTTGATAGGCTAGTAGGCGCTTGACAACCTCTCAGAATAGTTAAAGATGGTATTAATCACATTATTAGAATTAGTAATTTATCTTTAGCAGAATGAATGAGCTAATCATACAAAGACTAAAAAGAAAGTCACGCGGAAATCAAGTGGCAATCGCAGTCAGCAGTTCGCTGTCAGAAGAAAAATTTTCTATTCCAAGTCTAGCGAAAAAAATAATTAGCCACTGCAATTTAGAATTTGAAGTTCAGGAATTGACACAATATTTCAAAGTATGGAACGCCCTGATTGAAGAAGCTGAGAAAAAAGTAAGTAGAGATTATTTGGTTAAATTGGTGAGAGATTTCGTATCCACCGCAGAGCCTCTTCCGGTGCATTATAAAATTGCATCACTACCTATTTCAAACTTTATAGATGCTACTTTCGATCGATCACTGTATAAAGCTCTTATTCAATTGAATAAAAATCCAATCATTCATGATTGGAATCATCAATCTATTGGGGCATGGAAGCAAAGTAATCCAAATCAACCCAGTATATTCTTCTTGTTCTGCAATTTAAGTCCACCTCATCCTTGGCATGGAGTCTATGAACCCATCAGTAGAGCTGGCAGTAGGGGTGATCAAATTCAGATAATGAATATTGCAGAGATGCTCAATGATAAAGACTTGATTCTCGCAGGATTTACCTCTCACGAGGCAGAATTTACCCTACACTTATCTTCATTAATCAGTTCTTGCAATAAAGTAGTTAATTGTCTTGATTATATTGATGATTCTACTTACTGGTGTCAAAGAGGGGTTTGCATCCTTAATAAGGAAGCTGAGCAAGTAATCGATTACTTACTTCCCTATGAGATGGGTGAGTACACGTTTTGGGATATGCCTATACCGAGGAGAGAAATAATGGATGTAGTGCGAGACAAGCAGTATGACTGCTTTATCAGTCATTTCAGTGGCGATAAACCTTTTGCAAAGAGATTATCTCAAGATCTTGAGATGCGTGGTCTTTATGTCTGGGTTGACGAGAACGAAATTGATATTGGGGATTCTCTTTCAGATAAAATTCAAGATGGTTTAGGAAGCTCATATTCGTTTGCAATTATCCTATCCAATGAATCCATTTCTAGACCTTGGGTCAAGGAAGAATTAAGAGCAGCATATGCTTTAAGATTAGCGGGAGAATCTAAGATACTGCCAATTTTGTACAAGGAATGTGATATTCCTATACTTCTGAAAGACTACAGATATGCAGATTTTAGAAGTGAAGGTCGGTATCATGAGGAGATTCCTACTTTGGAACGCTCTATTAGAAATGCTATGCGCCAAGCGAGGGGCAAGAAATAGTTGACGCAGTTCTATAGTTTCATAAGCTCAGGCGTTCTAACAATTTAAATGCAGGCGGACGTTGAAAGCCACTCTGCTTAGTTCGAGGTTACTTGCCGTCACTGATTCAAACCGTTAGCCTGTTTTGTTCCGCATTGAAGGCAGTATTTATTAGCTAGCAAACGTAAACCGCGTCGAAGCCAGCAGGCGGGCGATCGCTACTTCCTAGTTTGGATTCTTTGATTCGTTTAATTGTCTAACCGTTGCTTTCAGGGAGAGTTTGCCGATTATAGCTTCGCGCCATTCTTTAATATTGCTTTGAATGAAGAGCAGGAAACACAGATCAAATGTCTTCTAGAACAGCAGAAGCCATCTGCGATGATAACCTTCATCCTCCCACGGCAAGCTTCCATCTGTCCGCTGCATTAAAGTTAGACTGCCCAACGTGGCATCAGGCTTCATTAGGTAAAATTGGATGGGGAATCCTAAATGCTCCCTAAGATGAACACTCTACAAGCTATTCAGTTTTGTGATTGGCTGGGACTCGTTTGCGAAGAGCAAGTAACAAATGGCTAGTGTTACACCTAGTACAGCTAATGTTCTACGGATTTTTAGAACGAGGTTGATTTCATCTATGATTTTTTTCATAGTTTTTTACCTCCTTCGCCCCCATCTGCAGGAGGCAAGCTCTTCGATCTTTTCCGTAGCTTGATCACCACGTACACGATCGGGGTAGCCATTTGCGCCATACCGTTAGCCTTCGCAACGAAGTCCCTCCCCTCGGAGAGGCTTTTGGCAATCAGAAGCAAGAACTTGGTTCATGATTGCCTTGATTTACAAAATATCACAATCAAAGAATTGGTCTGAGGTAGGACATCAAGGATCTATTGGTGTGATAACCGAACATTCTCAAAGTCCTCTTCTCATGCTGTTTATGCCAATAAGTCTTGTACCTTCAGTAGTCAGCCTTTAAGCTACTACCCCAGAGATACCCAGCAATCTAACGTTCGCAATCACCGGACACAGATCACTTTTACTAAAAACAGCATACTTCAAAGTTTCGATGCATTGTGATTGTTGGGTGGCGGAACACTGTTGTCCTATCCGTTCGCCTCTTTTTCAGCGTCTATTTCAAGACGTATGCCCTTGCCAGGGATAAATATCAATTTACCGATTGTCTTCCGAGGCGCTCTCCGCTCAAGCTCAGATTTCATCTCGATTTCCAGTTCGCTGACGTGTTCCAACATATGAACGAGATCTGTTCCAATCTCATACGCGTCGCGATGAAGCTCGGCCCGCGATTCAATAGCCGTCCGGATTTGCAGATCTGGCATACCGGAATGCGCAGCCTTACTGTTTCGGCGTCTCCCCGCAATTCGCAAGTGATCCTTCAGACAGTGTTCGTATTTGAGGCAATGCCCGTATCTGTGAGCAAGCGAACCCAAAATCGATATCTTGTGCGCTGGCTTTTTCTCCCGTCGGCACTCTTTACAATCTGTAGCAAGCAACGCACCAAGGCTTGCTTTGAAGTAGTAGTGTTTCGGAATATTTGTACAAAAGGCTAGTTGCTTGATGAGCGCTTCACATAACCTCGTGACATAAAGAACTAGCTCATTGTAGATCCGTATCCGTTGAATCTCGGCATCGAGAGCATTCATGGGCTCTTGGCTCGTTGAGATGGAATGCGAGTCATTAATTACATGACTCATGACTCCGGCGAGAGCCGACGCTTCATAGGTGTGCAGGTTCGTGAACGCACCTTCAGCGGTGCGATTTGAGAAAACTTCAAAGGTGCCTTCTTGCTTTAGCCACTTCCGAAATTCAGTTGCAATTGGATAGAAGTTAATGCCGATAACGTCGGCGCTGTTCCAAATATAAGCTTCCTTGCGAAACTCCCATTCAAAATGAAATGCCATATCCAGCTGGTCATGATCTGCGTGCTCAATGCCCAAGATATCGATCCTCCTTAACAGCGCGTCTTTCCACCCGAAGGTTTGCTTGAGCGGTTGCAAACGACCTTCACCATAAACCAAGCTTTTTCGGCAATCCGCTCCAGGGGAATTGTTAGCCTGCTGGCAGAGTGAGTTTAGCCAATTCTCAAAACATTTAAAGATTTTACTTTTGCTAGGTTAGAACTAAGAAAATGCTGGCTTTCCATCACCTTCAGGACCACCTAATGGACAATCAATATCTCTAATTGGATAACCGTAAGTAGAGTAATCGATATAATGATCATTGGCTTCAGTTATTTTTAACAATAACCTGTTGAATAAAGAATATAAAGCACCTGAAGTCATCGACAGCCTATGACAGTCCAGAGGCTTATAGCGATGACCATGAGCAGATTTATTACGCTCTTTTAGTGCTTGTAATTCAACTCGTCCAACTTGAAGAGAGAGAAGATCAAAGAATTTTTCATACTGCATATTAGAGCTTTTTTTGTTTAAATCCTCTAGTTTTCTCTTTAAAATGTCCAAGTTCTTACTTTCAATAGATTCTTTGTCTAGAGAAGATGTAACTTCATCGAAAGTATCCATTAGTGGCTTTCTAATTTTTGTCTTCCAAACACTTTTAGGAATTAGTAAAGGCGATAACTCGTTCTCGTTAGCACAGTAGGAATCCCGCAGAGACTCTATCGCAGCACCAAAATGAACAGCTTGTACATCCAGGGGAGAGGTTAAACCTAGCCATATGAGAAAAAGTGGATATTCAATATTAATAGTTTCCATTTTAGTAGCGACGGAACTTATCATTCTAGATATTCTTTTCTCATCTAGGTACCATTCTTCTGTAGAGATTCCAAGTGAAACAGGTGGTTTACATGGGTATTTGTAAGCTCTTTCACCTAGTATATAAATTTCCCTAACAACACACCCAATGCGACCACCATCTTTACTTAGAGATGTTGAACCAACCGAAACTAACTGCCTACCAAGGGTAAAGGATAAGGCAGCTAAAATAGTTTGTTTTGTATCTTCTGAGGGCAATCTATTTTCGTTTAGGTCTTCAAACTCTACAAAACCTGGTTTATATTTTTGTGGAGCAATATCATCCATGGTATGTCCAACTGTAAGTGACCATTTTTGATCACTCATAGTACATTCACATTTGAAATGATCTAGAGAACTATCGAAATTTTTATTAAGATCAAGTTCAAGTACACCTCCACCACTGCGCTCTCTCTTGAAGGAAGCTGAATGTTCTCTAGTTGTACACCTACTGAAAATGTATCTGTCAGCAGAAAAGTTAACAATCCACTCAACTTGGGCGACAGCTGGTAACTCACTTTGAAAAATTTCAGCTTCATTAACTTTCGCATGAATGAACAAGGGATCTGTCTCTTCTACTTGTAAACTCTTACTCTTATTACTTGTAGAAGTTATTAGTACTCCTCTCAATCGAACTAAAACACCAGTCATAGTTTGTCCGATGGTTTCTTCTGCATAGGAGGGAGCTTCACCCGGTCGTAAATTTATGTGTTCTTCAAGCGAAAACGAACCCATGCCTTTACCAACCGCTGTCAACCGCAAATCTGCATCTCTTGAAAGGTCTATTTCAGTAATTTTTTCAGGAAAAGCTCCCCGCTGGATAACCCTGAAGCTTAAGGGAGTAGTTACAGTTTGCCATTCCAGCCAGTCTAAGTTTTCCATTGTATTGAAGTTGAACTACACTACTCACCAATAATAATTGGGAGTACTTTTACAAAGGGGTGAAAGCAGTCTAACGACTAAGATAAGTGACAATAGATATACTAAGATTTCTCAATTATTCGTTCCATCAGCTTGTTAGCTGGCTGGGCAACACCAAATCACTGATCATCAATCAAATCGCTACACAATTCACAAAACAAATCGACATCATCTACTGAATTTATCCAACTAGGATATCTAGAATCATCAATCTCTTTTTCCCACTCGTGCAGAAAAGAAATGTATGGTTGTTCGCATTTAATACAATAGTTAATTGCGTATTCTGCCAAACAGTTAAAGCAATGAGCAACCCTAAGATATTTTGCAGTTGGGTCAGGAACAGCAACTGCTTCTTCGTCACAAATTCCACACGTAAAGTATTGATAATCAATCCATTTTTCTTTTGGGTCTGAAATTGGTATTCCTTCTTTCTCCATGTGTTGGATATAGAACAAATAAGACATAGACAGAGTTCGATAAGTACTTTGACTTTCAAGAGCATCAATCTCTCCTCCATCTTCAAAAAGCTCTTCTTTACGGGCTTCGTCAAGTTTATCTAGTTCAGTTTTAAGGCTCAAGCCTAATTCCTCAGCCACAAACGTATCTAGAAAAATAAAAGCAGTACCTAAAAATTCTTTAACTTCATTTGATTTGAGAGCAGCTTCTCTATGTTCAATGCAGTTTCTAGCTTTTCGCAAAGCATTTAGTGCCCCACCCAGCTTGTATTTTCCTGATTCTTGACGCTCCGCATACTGAAATAGTGGCAGCTTGACTTCTCTGACTAAAAGATCGATCGCTTCATCAGAGCCTACTGTACTACCACTTTTTCGGTTTCGATAGATCAATGACTCATCATGTTTAGCCAACCTCGCTTTTAGAAAAAGTTCAACAGCGTGAAAAACATGCAGAATCACATATTTCCAATCCGTATTTCTTCTACCGTGAAGATGGTGCTCTACACCATGTACAAGAGAATCCATTGCGTTCTCTTCAAGCTTTACGATTAATCTCTGCTGGCTTGAGGTCGTTTCGTTGGTCATTTCTACTGTGTTACTGATTGATACGACAAACTCGCGAGATAATACCTAGTTTTTCAATAACTAATGCAGAATAACTCTCCCAGTTCCGGTATTACCCAGCATTTATCCTTGATGGCACAACATCCTTCCCCTTGCCTATTAGGTCAGGTACAGCAATCTATCCAACTCAAGCATTTCAGCTTAAAGACTGAGAAATCCTATATTGACTACATCCGCGATTTCATCCTGTTTCATTACAGCGGCACCTTGAAGGAATGAGGACAGATGGAACTCAAGCCTACTTGGAACTAGCTAGAAGGTTTGAATACTTTCGAGGTTTAACATCGAGTTCATCTCATTAGGCAGTTGCTTCAACATACCAGCAGACGCAAATTGCATCAAATCCAGCAGGAGAGCGATCGCCCGTCAAAACGCTGCCTCAAAGACCTCTAGTCTTTTGCATTCACTAACTTGAGGAAAGCCGCAGAATTCCCGTAATCCTTGGCGTGGGAACTCTCGGACGGAGTTTCTGAGCGTCTTCTGTGGCAACTACTGTTGGCGAATTAGTGCTGGAGTTGGGCTTAGACCCAACTATTTATAACGAAGGTCTGGAGAACGCGCACAAAGACGCGATCGCCATTGGTCAGGAGATAGAGGCAAGCTTACGGACATCTCTACCAGTCCTTACGCCCAAAGTTGATGACTCAGCTCTAACGAAACTGAATAAGCATTATGACCTTAAAGAACGCCATGCCAAGCAGGTCAACCGCTACCTTTCTCAGAACCCGCTCAAAGTCAAAGTTGATTTCTCTCAACTGAACCAGCTTGAGCGCAAATTAGACAGGCTTGAGCGACGCAGAACCATTGCCTCAATTAGCACTCAAGCTAGCGGCAGTTCGGGGGGTGACTCTAACTCTCAACTTGCTGAGATGATCGGCAAGGCAGTTGCACGAAATCTTAGACCGGGTTTGGCAGGACGCGCAGCGGGGTTAGTGGGGAATGTTCTAGCAACTCCCGGCAGGGTAGCTGGCAGAACACTGGCTGGGGTTGCTGAAGGGTTGATGTTCGGCGTAACGCAGGAGGTCAGCCGCAACTTAGGCAAAGGGTTATCAAAAGCAATTGAGAATAGCCTTTCTAGTTCTGTAGGCAGTTCAGAGCTATTAGGGGAGAAGGTTGGAGGGGCGATCGCTCAATCAATGGGGCGATCGATGTCCAGCAAGTTTAAGGATTTACCTGAGAACTTAAACAACCTGGTAGATGGATTAGAAGTTGACTCTAAGCTAAGGCGTAAGTTCAAGCAAGCGATTACTGAAATAGAAGATTTTCAGAAGCAGGCTGGAGAACTGCTAACCGAAACTTTGGGCGGACAACCAGCAATTCAACAAGAAGCGTTATATCAGCGTGGAACTCAATCTCGCGATCGCCGGCGCAAAACTCCTATAACTCAAGACCAGGCAGCAGAAGAGTGGCGCGAGTCGTTACGGACTAGGGATCGGGTACAGGCTTTAGCAGCCACCAGGACAACTAAAAACAGTCAACAACTCCAACGCTTGAGGGGTGAATACGGCGGCACTCAGCGACAGTTTGCAGAACTGGAGAACCAGATTCAACAAGCTCAACAGTCTGGTGCTCCAGCCGAAGAAATCGAAGGGCTGACAACTCAGCTCAGGCGAACTGGAGCTAAGCTGCAAGGCTTGGCTCAAGCAATGCAGAACGTTATTAAGTACCAAGAAACTGTTGATAAGGCTGTAGTTGAAGCACAACAACGTGTCAGGGCAGGCTATCAACGAGTACAGACTCTAGCTCCAAAACCTCAGCCTAGAACTTATGTAGATTTAGTTCGTCAAGTCACCGGCAAAGATTTAGCACCAGACAAAATTCCTCAATTGAGGATTGCAGACGCTTCACTCAAAAAATCTGGAGCGCTCAGCCAATACGACCCCGCTCGAAATGCAATCGAAGTAACTCGTAAAACTTACGAAGCGATTGAGAATAACACCCTCACTCCTCAGCAAGTTGAGATGCTGAAGGAGGAGCTAGAACATGCTGTAGATTTCGACTTTGGCTCCTTCCGTGGGCTACAAGCTGCCAAACAGAGCCGAGTAGTGGGTAAACCTGTTGTTCCTACTGCTGAGGAGTTTGCTGCGATCGCCCCTGGACTAGCTCCCTATGCTCCAGAGCGGAGGGCACTAGAGCTAAATGCCAAAGTCAAAGCCCGTAGAGGCATGACTGCCTATGAACAAGAGTCTAAGCAAGGACTGTTGCTCAATAATGTCCCAACTCTGGCTTCTAATAAGGAGGCGATCGCTAACCAAAGAACGCAGTTGCAGGCAAAATTGCAACAGATTGGAAAAATTAGCGCTCTAACCGGAAACGACCTATCAAAAGCACTTGAGTCTTACAACGGTTTCTTCGATTCACTTCAGCAGAAAATAGAACGAACTGTTGAAGAAATGCTGTCAGATATTGATGGCTTAGATCAGTCTAAGGTCAACTCTATCGTCCAGAAGATAAAAGGCTATTGGGGAACCGTAGAGGGATTGAATCAGAAGGTCAATCAACTACTTCAGAAACAAATTGATGATGTTTCTGTTACCTCTAACTATGACGTTTGGACGGGCAAATTAGAGCGTTCTAAAAATTCAGGCTTATCCAATCAACCTCTAGGAACGGTTGATGATAAGTTTCTAGATCCAAATTTCGATCCGTTTGCGATAGATCGTCCCCCTGTTGCAATTCCCCTTCAGTTATCCATGCCAGAGGCAGAGCTTGTACCCGTACAGATTCAGCCTAAGCAGTCTCAAGCCATATCTAACACAGGTAAAGGCTTTACAAAACCAGCACAGAAGACAATTGATGCAACTAATCAAACCATTGCAAAAGTCACTCAAGCTGCTGCTCAAACTACTCAAAGTGCGATCGCTGAAGCCCAGAAGTTAGAAAATGCTTTCTCTGGCTTGTACAAGGGGTTGCAGGACGCAATCAAGAAGGGGGATGACCAGCTTGTAAAGGCTTACGGCAACGAGCTTAAAGATATGGCAGAGACTAGCCGCTCTGCCATCAACGCTTTAGTTGAACAAGCTAAACAGTCTGGTGAGGCGTTTGGATCAGAAGCCTTAGCCAAATTGGGAGGAGTGAAAGGTAGGCTAACTCAGCGCTTCAACTTAGCTCAACGAGGTACGGCAAAATACGAGCGGAAGAGGGCTGCTGAAGGAGAAGACTTAACGGCTCAATCCTTAGACCCAGAAGCCGCTAGGGGAGTTAACAAAACCCTTCAAACTCTAAAGCGCTCAATCCACAGATCAATTGATACGCTAAATTCTCTAACTGCCAGTCTCGCCAATGTTGAGCCACAAGAGAGCTTTGGAAAAACCCTTCAGAAAGCAGCGGTTTCGGAGCGTGGCAAAGACCTTTTAGTCAATACTGGCGGATTCATCGCATCTAACCTTGCCAGCCAGCAGGGACTGTTGCCAGAACTGGGAGGCGATTTGATTGGAGCACTTGTTACTCGACAAGTCGTTGAAGCTGGCATTGCTGGCAAGGATGCTTACAGCAAGCTTCAGAACGACGAAACCTTTAAAGCAGCAGATGCTCTGAAGAAGTTTTCGATGATCCTTACCGAGGTCACCGCAAAGCTGCAAAGTTCTGAATTTGGTGAGGAGCAGAACGGGGCGTTATTTGGTGACATTGCAGGGTTTACTGTCGGCAATTTGATTAAGGAGTTGCCTAAAACCATTGCTCCAGGTCTACCAGGAATGGATCTGCTAGGTCAGATACCCGGTAGAGGAGCACTGGCAGCTTCTCAGGCAGTTCCAATGCTCTCGAAGATGAGGGCGCAGATTACTCAGCAATTACAGTCCGGTCAATACAGTGGCGAAGAGTTGAAAGCTCAACGCCTAGACCTCAGCTACAAAGGGCTGAAACCCAATAAGCAGATGAATGATGCCGAGAGAGTCTTTCTTGAGCACATCATTGAGCTGTTGGACGATGCGATTGTCAAAGCAAGACAATTTGACCTTGCTTTTGGCATGTTAGACGCGCCTTCAATGAGGCAGTTTGAAGAGAGCCTTGAGGGAGTAAACGAAGCGCTGGACTCAGACGGCACAAAGATTGTTGCTCAGGTTCAGAAAACTATTGCTGATTACGAAAGAACTGTTCAAGAGTTAGAGAAAAGCTACGCTGAGCGATTCCAAACCTCACAGGATGACCTTGATGAAACATTCCGCTATCGCGAAGCTTATGCCGAGTTACTTGGAGATGGACAAGACCCACAGGAGTTAGACCTGGCGATCGTTCCTCCCAGACCACCTGAGGGTGACGGTTTCTTTGGAGCACTGAGAGGAGATCTTGACGATATTGTTCAACGGCTCGGCGGCTTAAAGAACGCCGCAGGAGTGGCGTTCAAGGCAATCGTTGGGTTTGCGGCAGCTAGCATTGTTCTCCCATTTTTGACCGAGCTTGCGACCTCTGCTCTGGACGTAGCAACGGAGATGGAAGGGCTAGAGCGTCGGTTTAAGTTTGCCTATGGGTCGATGGCGGAGGGGCGTGCTGTCATAGCAGAGGTTAGAACCGATGCAAATGCGCTCGGAGCTGACCTGAGACAGGCATTGGAGGGGCGTGCTCAGTTGGCGATCGCTGCGAAGGGTACGGCGGCACAAGGCGAAATCGCAGACCAAACAGCCAGAGCAATCACGCAGGCGGGTACTGTGTATGGACTGAACCCAGAGCGACAGCAAAATGCAAATCTGGCAGTCGCCCAGATGTTTCAAAAATCGGTGATCAGCGCAGAAGAACTGCGTGGGCAGCTCTCGGAGACGGGGCTAGGTAACCCTATTCAGACAATGGCGGACGCAGTGGGTGTTGACGTTGCTGAGTTGAACAAAATGATGGAAAGACGGGAATTGGTAATCGAAGAGGTATTTCCTAAATTTTCGGCACAACTTAACGCTGAAACTTCTGTTGCTATTCCTGACCTAGCATCGTCTTCTCAAGCTTCGATCAACCGCTTCAATAACTCAATGTTGAACGTGCAGGAGAGCATTGGTAAGCCTCTGCTACCTGTTCGCAATACAGGATTAGATGTTCTTGCAAGCAGTATGGATTTAGCGTCCAACTCAGCCGGAACATTGGTGAAGACATTTGGGGCGATCGCACTGACCCCAGTTGTCAAAATGTTGTTTGATGTTGCTAAGTCAGCGATCGCCTCAGCTCAAGGAATGACACTGGCTGGAGTTGGAGTTAAAACGCTTGACTTCAGCATGAAATCGCTTGCTAGCACTGCAAAGTTTGTGAAAGGGGCTTTAGGAGCAGTTGCGCTTCCTGCTGCCATTTTCTTGGCGATCGATGTCGTTAGCTCTTTTGGCAAAGCCTTCAAGGACGCAGGTGGAGAGGTGCGAGAATTTGCAGAGCAAGGCGTAACCAGTTTGCAAAAATATGACGAAGCTCTAGCCAATCTACAAAATCGTTCTGGTAGAGGTTTAACACCCCCCGAACTACCACAGCCGACTGGAGTTCAAACCGAGTTTGGCGACACAGGTGAAACACTAATGAGTGGACCGCTCGGTGCCTTTGAGCGATTTATTCAGAATGACTCGATTGGCAAGGCGATCGGAACATACATGCCTCTTAGAACGTATGGGCAAGTTCAGGCGGAGCAACAATCTATTGCCCAAAGCGACTTTTTGCTTAATACCAGCGATACTCGCGGACGACTTTTAGGGGAACTTCAGAGGTATGACCTAAACCCTGACGGAGAAGGGTTAATTGCTCAAGTTCGAGGCATTGATCAGCAGTTAGAGGAAACCCAGGGACAACGACGGGCACTGTTGCCGGGAGATATAGAAGGACGTAGAGCGCTCGACAAGCAAATAGACGAGTTGTTGCAACAGCGTGAAGAACCTGGTCGGCTGTTGGCACAGTTGAAACAGCTAAATTTGAGCAAAATTGAGCAGCTTCAGCAGCAGATTCAGGCAGCTTCAGCAGCAGGTGACACCGAGTCTTTAAGCAGGCTTCAAAGCGAGTTAGACGCTACTACTGCGGCAGTAGACAAGCTCAACGGCTTGATTGGCAAAACTCCTGATGTGCTGGGACGGTTGGCGCGTGGGTTTGCTGAAATTCAGGCTGAGCTGGAACAACTGAACATGGAGCTGGATCGCAGCGCTGCCTCTAATCGGAAAGCGATCGCCTCTGCCCAAATCTCGGGTGCAACGCCGGGAGAGCTTGAGTTTGCCCGGAGTTTGGCAGATCAAACCAATATGCGCGGAAGGATAGGCGCGAACCAGTCTGCAATCGATCGGATTCGCAGCACGGTAACAGGTAGTCAGGAAACAATGGATGCTTTGAGTTCTGTAGGAATCAACTCCATTGACCAGATTAATCCTGCTGACCTGACTGGAAGAATCCAAAACATGGAGGACTCCACTCAAAAGAGTCTGATTGAGCAGGCGATCGCCCAGAAACAGCAGATTGATAGCCTCACTACCCAGAACTTCGATTTGGATGCCCAAGTTCAAGAGAGCCAAGCCGCTGCTGTTGAAAAGCTGAGAAGCTTGGCAAATCAGGTTTTTGACTTCTTCAGAGGCATTGAGCAAGCCGCACGGGATACTCAATTACAAGCCCAACAGACCGCTCTGCAAATCCAAACTGAGGCGGCTCAGAGCAGATTGAAAGGGGCACTGATCGGTTTCCAAGACTCGTTCCTCAATGATTTTGTCAACTCGCTGGTTGGCATGATTGAGGCACTGAATAAGCCGCTCAATGATGCGATCGCCGCTCAGCAGCAAATTCTTTCAGCTCAAAATCAATACTTCCAGCAGATTCAACAGTCGTTCCAACTGGGTCAGCAATTACCTAGCAATCAACAAGTGGCAGCGATGGCAGGTGAACAAACTGCCCCGTCTGACCCATTCACCCCACTGCCAGCGGGTCTGCCTATTGCACCAACTAGTGGGCAGGGACAAGGACGAGGGGTGATTGCCCCCGGTTCACGGCAGTTAGCAGCAGCTGTGCCAGCCATCCCAGTTGGGTCTACTCAGATGACGGCTCCTCAAATTCAGGGGCAGCTTGGGGCACTGGCGCAACTCGACCCAGTATCGGCGCAAGCATTCAGCCAACAAGGGTTAGACGCTGCGGCAGCGCAGGCAGCGCAGAACTACCAGGCGCAGGTAGACATGATTAATCAGCAGCTTGCAGCCTCACAGCAGTTTGCTCAGCTTGAGGCAACGATGCAGGCAGACTCAGCCAATCGTTCCCTGTGGGAGGCAACGCGACGGATTGACGACACGTCGAGGGGCTATACCCGCAGTCTGCAAGACCTATTTGCACGGGGAGAGGTAGAGACACCGCTCACCCAAATTCAGGGGACTTTCCGAGGCATGACGCGAGAGTTTGAGGACTCTATGCGCGGCATGGAGGACTTCCGGCGTGGTTTGCAACAGACTGTAGACCAAGCTGAGATGTTGCAACAGGTCATTCGTGACGGTGTGGCTCAAGGCATCATGCCGCGTGAAATGCTGCAAATGTTGCCGCAGTTGCAACAAATGTCAGATGCAGCTAGAGATGACCTGAACGAGCTAGCTGGCACGATGACTGATTATGAGCAAGCCTTTGAACAGGCAGTGCGACGGCAACAGGATGAGTTCAAACGACAAGAGGGTGAGCGGCGTTTTCAGGCACGGCAACGGCTTGGAGGATACGACGTACAGATGTATGGCGAACGAGCGCAGCAGGCACGGCTAGGAGGCAACGAGGGTGTTGCTCGCAGTTTGGAGTATCGGGCTAGATATCTGGAGACGCAAAACCAGTATGAGGGACAGTTCCGGGAACTTCAGGAGTTGCAGCGCACCGGACAGATTACCGCTAACGAATTTGAACGGATGGCAGGGGCGTTGCAAGGACTGAACCAGATTTCACTAAGGAACCTGCGAACGGAGGTAGAGAAGACGAACAATGAGATTGCAGCTAGTGCTCTATTTGGGGGACAGGGGCAGGATATGAACCGAGGCGATCGCCGTCGAGTGCTGCGGGATGCCCAGGAAGATTTCAGGTTGGCAGCTAGCACTGGAGAGTTAAACCAGAGTCAACAAAGAGAGTTTCGCGAAGCATTCAGTGCAGTTAACAGCAGCGGGAATGCCTCAGATCAACAGTTGGTCAGACTGTCCAATCGCTTTCAGGACAATGCTTTCTTCAACGAATTGATGCAGATGACAGGGCGTGGAGATATAACGGCGATCGCCGGCATTTCGGAGCAAACTGCCTCTACTCGAATGACTGAGACAGCAGATCAAGGTTCGTCAATGATCGAGGCATATCGAGCTGCAAACAGTGGTGTTGAGCAGCGGTTAGACACACTCAACACCAATATTATTCAATTGGCAAACTCGCCGCGATCGCTGACCGTGCAAACTCCAGACCCCATTAGGGATATGGGTCAAATTCTTTCCGAGCAAAGTAGACAGAAAATGGAGTCGATAGGACTGTGAGATATGGACGAGCAGCATCTTCTCATCATTGCCTAACTGGAATTGATAGCTGCAATTTAGAGAAAGACATTTAGGCTTAATTATTGGATTGGGTCACCGTTCTTGAGCAGAACTTTTCATGTAAGCGGCATGAGTTTTTGAGATATTACCAGCAGTTTTGCGTCCGTCCGCTGCAAGCGCTGGTTAGACCACGACCTACATCACAAGTGCTTTTGGATATAAGTCGCTGTTGAGTTCTCATGAGGAAATGCCTCTTCTGGAATTTCTAGATCAAGCGCTCGACACAGCGGCTCCCAGCCGTTACTAGCCTCCCATTCAAGTAGCCTTTGCCCTAAGCCAGAGTTCCGGACAAGCTCATTGTGCCGATCAAAAGCTTCGATACAGACTGAGCGATTAGCCAGGTCTAGGGTAAATTTATTCTCAAACAATTCATTGATCATAGAGCGCCACGCACCTTCCGATTTCCTGATTCTTGGAAAGATCGTTGAACTTGCACTCTGCCACCATAAATCAGCGTCTCTATGGGAAAGAATAATAAGAGAGTTAGGGTAGATAGTACTCAACTCAAACCAGAAAGAACTTGAAGGCCAATCTACGGTAGCAACATATCCATCAAAGATTATTGACCAATCAATTCTCTCACCACGAGACGCAGCACACCAAAGAGGAATATGTTCTGGATGGGAGAATACCTCGCTCATGTGATAGCAAGGCTTGCCAAGAAGACGTTCAAGTGCAAATTTGAGTGACTTTGTTCCAGTTCGACCGAGTCCAGCCCCTACTACTTTCAGCATCAACAGAAATCCATCACAAAAAATTCTTTAGCAGACTAACGTTTCCACTCACTGGATGCAGATTAACTTTGCAATCTAGACGAACAATCCTGTACGTTCCAATGCAGCGGTTGTTAGACTGCTCAACACAACACCACGAAGTAATCAAACTTAAAGCGGTTTTCCGCATGTAGGACAGGAGTTAGAACGCTCCCCTGGTGCTGGTCCAGCGTAATATCCGTCGAAGTTAGCTGTTGTTTGTCTGTCGCAGATATAACGAGCTATTTCAACTTTCTGTTTAGGCGTAAGCTGATTAAACCACGCTACGAAATTATCTAGAACTTGGCTCATGTTTTGCTCCTCAATGCTTGTCTAGTTTTATGAGCACCCGGATGTATGCCTTTATAGCACTCAATTAGTTCTTCGTTGGGCTGGAGTACCACCGCAAGCCTCACAGCTTCCCGGAGTAAATTGCCAAGGATCAGCTCTGCAAATAGGACAAGGAGTGGAAGTGGTGGGGCTAAACTGCTTAAGAGCATCTCTGTAAGCTTTCTGCCTATTCCCTTCTTTCACACCAAGCAATAAAGCTTCGTCCTCAGCATCAACATCTTTAACACGCCTTAGAAACTGCTCTACAGCTTCACTAGTAGCAGTTTGGCTTTGCAAAAGTCGATCTGCCTCGTAAGCAGTATCTGCATTGCGCCGCGACATAATTGCATGTTTAATCTCATCATCTTGCCATTTGTTGACGAGTTTTAAGATTGCTAGTACCAACAAAATTGCAGCTAGGACTTCACCCAAACTATCAATGAGATTTGCAAGTAATGTGCCTTTTGCTAGTAACCGAGGGGTGAGATAAAAAGCTGGCACTGCTATTGAGAGAAACTCAATAAACCGATTTCTTTGTTGAAGATTACGAATTTGCCTTCTGTGCAGTTGAATGGCGACTAGTGCATCAAGCTTCTGCTGTCGGATCTTGTTTGCGTCTTCCTGGTTAAGCATTCAACCTTCTAGCTGAGTAGCCTTACACTAACTTATAGAATACTGTCTTCTTATCAATATGCTTCCAAGAGCACCTTTGCAAGTAACTCAGCAGTCTACCGGTGCACTTGAGCGGCTGCAAACAACCTTGACCAAGATCTTCCGGCAGCCTGCTCCAAGCGAATTGTTAGACTGTTTTAGTTTCTATACCTCTGCTTAGAAACAACAGCATTGCAAATTGATTACTCGTCATTTGCTGCAATACTCCGCCGTAACTTTAAGAATGTTTTATATTTAAGCCCGCACAACATCTTTAATCGAATTTCGTACATCAAATCTATCACCAACTTCTTAAATCTGTCATAGACTTTCTGATCAACCTTTTCCTCTGATGTTAAATCACCTCCATGAGCTACAGCATTGCGTAACCTTAGAAATAGCTCTAAGGATTCCTTTAAATTAGGCTTCGGATGTGTATAGTCTTTCCAATGTTCTGGAAACTTTTCAAGTGCAAAACTTTTGAGCAGTTTGTTTAAGACATTGAAGCCAACATTGCTCTCAGTATTAACAACTCTTGAAATAGGGCAGTTACTACTAGTGTGGAATACTCTGAGCGAGGCAAAAAACTTTACCTTCCTATTATCATTTCCGGGATATTCCTTAAACTGTTTGAAAGAGTTTTCCATATGGTGAATAACTATTTCATCGCAAAAATCATGGAAATTTATACTGACTTTATTAAGTTCATCAATGTAGAGGTTGAAAGATTTTTGGATGAAGCTTTCCCATAGAGAATAAATCATCGATATTGATTGAGTTGAGAAAATGTCTTGATGCTTTGAAGATAGAGAATATCTATTCGTAAAAATTGCCCTCTCAATTTCAAAAAGAACAGATATTCGCTCTTCAATAATTTCTTGCAATGCCAAATCAAAATCATGCATAGCCGATTGCTAAGTTTATTATT
This sequence comes from Leptolyngbya sp. FACHB-541, assembly GCF_014695875.1. Taxonomy (NCBI): domain Bacteria; kingdom Bacillati; phylum Cyanobacteriota; class Cyanophyceae; order Leptolyngbyales; family Leptolyngbyaceae; genus Leptolyngbya; species Leptolyngbya sp. FACHB-541. The sequence goes on from NZ_JACJPC010000014.1 coordinate 91,382, forward strand.
GAAAAATTTCATCTACTCTTCTAAGACGATTTCTAATCCGGCTTCTACTGTTAGAAGCGCTTCCGGAGTATCTCTTGAAATCTTCATCACTTTTTAATTCTGTTATTTTTAATTTCAAAAGTTCAAGATCTCCAGTATACTTATCAATATTTTGAGCAACTCCGATTAATATACCTTCAAAATAAGCTGGAACGAATAAGTTACTCTCGTTTCTAAATGTCTTGGCATCTCCTATCTGGTTAATTAATTCTAAAACTCTCATAATGAGAGATTCATAAGCATCGTAGTCAAAATCAGCATTTTGAACAGTTGCCTCCATAAAGTTATTTAAAAATTTCTCCATATTTTCATTGATATTTTTAGCATTTCTATAGAAAGCAAAAAATCTAAGAACTAGTTCTTGATCATATAACTCATTAAGTCTGCGAGGACTTAATTGGGTAAGACATCCGAAAACATCACTTTGACTAATTTTTAGCAAAAGCTCGTTAAACCTAGGATCTACCCCTCGATAAATTGCATTTCTTATTTCCTGCGGAGTTAGTTTTGATCCCCCAGAGTTGAGTCGTTTGAACAACTCATACTTCATAGAAGTACTACTTTCTCCTCTCAAAATTTCGACTCTACAAACAGCTCTTTTTAGATTTATTTTTAGATTTGTTGGAAGACTGTCAATGTTAAAACCTTGTAAACTTTCAACTAATCCTCCTTCTTGCAAAGTCCATTTATTTATGGTTTTTCCCTCTTCGGTTCCTTCCCCATCTTCCTCTACAATTTCTTCTTCCTCTTCGACTAATGAGCTAACATCCTCTTCCTGATTATCGATTTTCCACCCATCCCCTTTTAGTTCACCAAAGAAACTTATGAAAGTAGAAACACGTTGTAGTCCATCAACTAACTCCCATACACCGTTTCTATCTTCAGCTACAAATATAGGAGGAATCGGAATCGAGAGTAAAATAGATTCTATGAGTGCAGTTTTTTGTACTTCTGACCATCGAAACAATCTTTGATATTCTGGTCTAATTATTAATTCATCATTTTTGTATAGGTTGATCAACTCACCAAAAGAAATGTCGAGCCTATCTGACGAAAGTCTTCTTCTCTCATCTGAGACTGCTTTTTCGAGCAAGGCTACTTTTTCTTTAAGGTTTTCCATATTACTCAGGCTTAGTAAGCTTTTCCAAGTATAACGAGCTGGCAATAAAATGAATACTCAGATGTCTTCATTGATGACCGACCATGTAAAAGAAAGAACTTAGTGTCTAGCAGTCTAACAGCGAAGTTGAGCCGTGAACGCTACTTAGTTGCGTCATCAGGCTAACGGTGTTCATCAGCTCCAACGTCGAGTTAGGTCCCCTTTTTTGGCAGCTATACGGCATACTTGCGAGATGATACCCAATTTTCAGTAACTAAACAGCAAGTTTGCAGGATGACTTCCTAGTTTCAGGGCGCTGTTTATCAAGTCTGATGGATAATCTTGAAGATTAGGAGAGTTATCCGTCAAACATGCAGGATAACTTCCTCAGTTCCGGTATCACCGAGCATCTAACCTTGAATGGCACAACCTCCTTCCCCTCGCCCATTAGATCAGGTACGGCAGTCTATTTGACTCAAGCATTTCAGCTTGAAGATCAAGAAATCTTACACCGGCTACATTCGCGATTTCATCCTGCTTCGTCACAAACGGCACCTTAAAGAAATGAGGACAGATGAAATTTAAGTCTACTGGGAACTAGCTAGAAGGTTTGAATACTTTTGAGGTTTAACATCAAGTTCATCTCATTAGGTAGTCGCTTCAACACATCAGCGAACGTAAAGTTCATCCAACCCAGCAGGAGGGCGATCGCCCAACTTAAAGTTTGCTCAAGGCGAGATTGGAACAGTATATTTAGTACAAACGTTCTAACTAATCCGTTATGCAAGCTCTTACTCGTGTTCAACAACAGCTTTACGACTGGTTGGTTAGCTATTTTGAACAAAACCAATGCCCTCCAACGATTCGAGAAATGCAGGAGGCAATGGGGCTAAAATCTCCTGCTCCCATCCAGAGCCGCTTAGACGCATTGGAATTGAAGGGATATATTGAGCGGTCTAGTTATGGTCGTTCTCGCAACATTCGGCTTGTACAAGAGCGGATGCCTGCACCCAAAGGCATCCCTATTATGGGAGCGATCGCTGCTGGCGGGTTAGTTGAAACATTCGCTGATGGCGAAGTTGAATATGTTCCAGAAGCTTTTCTTGCAGCAAAAACGTCTAGCCATGAGATGTCAAAGCATTTTGCTGTTCGTGTTCGGGGGGATAGCATGATCGACGCTTCAATCACCTCAGGTGATGTAGTTTTTTTGAAAAAACCTGATGATCCAAAAGCTATTAAGAACGGCACGATTGTGGCGGCAAGGGTGGAAGGTCAAACAACGCTCAAATACTTGCAGCGTGTAGACGAGGAGACTATCAGACTTGAACCTGCAAACTCTAATTTTTTACCTATAGATGTCAACGCTGAAGAGATAAACATTCAGGGAGTATATGTTGGGAGTGTGCGAGGTTTAATTTAAGTCGCTTGAAAGTTTTTTAAGAACAACGGTGCCATGAGAAAACGCTTTAATTTGTTGGCAGCGTTCCCCCTCAAGGCAACGGTCACCTCGCCAAACGAGTTAAAGCCGACTGCATCTGTTTGCGGAACTGCGCTCCATTCAAATGCAATTCCTTTGCCAAAGTTTTGCGAGGCACACGGCTGAAGTAAGCTGCCTCGATTAGCTCACGGTCTGCCGCTGGCATCTCGCTCAGTCGTTGCTGAAGTTGCTGTTGGGCGATCGCTAGTCGTGACGTAGCTACCACTTCGGTGCGGCAGGTCTGTTCTGGCATCAACCCCTCCTCGATGCTGGTGTGAAAGTCCTCGTCGAGTGAACTTGTTTTTTGGTTGGCGATCGCCCCCCGAACTTCCCGCAGCTTTACAACTTTCGTGCCTAGCTCAATGGCTAATTCCTGTTCGTTTGGGAACCTACCGTGCCGAGCCGACCAAGCCAACTCAACCCGATTAGCCTCAGCATTGAACTCGCGCCAGCGCCGGGGAATCTTGACCGTACTGCCGTGGTCACGCAGGTGGTGAAGGATTGCGCCTCTAATGTAGGGGACGGCAAAACTGCTGAAAGCAATGCCCTTTGTAGGGTCGAAGCGTTCGATTGCCTTGTTCAGTCCCAAATAGCCAATCTGCTCTAGATCTTCGTAAGCAGTGGCGCAGCGTTCTGCCCATCGGTGAGCAATCTCTCGCACTAGGTTCAGATTCTCAACTGCGACCCGATTTCTTAATCGCACCGTGTTCTGCTGTGAAACGGTTTTGGTGCGGTAGTAATTCCAAATTGATTCTGCGGCTGCCATCTAATACCTACCTTTGTTAATAAGTGGCAGGTAGAAGAAAACTCTGTTGACGCTGCCGTAACTCGATTACAGCACCTTAGACACCTTGGACAGATTGCGGCGAATACTGAAAAATTTGGTGTTTGCCGCAGATTGATACAAAAGCTCCTGAGAATTACGGATATTAGTAGCCCCATCCCGCTTCGCTTACGACCCAAACAGTCTGATGAGACTCCAGCCAGTTGATTGCTTGGGTGCAGGCATCGACCTGATCATCGTAAACTCCATTAGGGAACTGAGAAAATTCCAGAATGAAATCGTGAATCCAGGGAGCAATACTGGAGTCTGGCAAAAAGATATTTCCAGCCTCGACATAAGGGGCGATCGCCACTGCTCTGACGACCTTACCTCCCTCCGGCTCGATTGGAATCAGTCCTGAGACCTCCCGTTTCAGCAAATCAACAACGGCTGAGCCGTTTGCCTTGTCCTCAATCAGCTTTGCGTGAGCATCAGGATAACGGGCTGCCAGAATGCGAATTGCCTGGAGAGTGCTGTTAATATCCATGCGATCGCGAATTTGGTCGAGCAAATAATATCGACCGCCCAGCTTGCCCCAAACCTGTCCCACTACGAAGTCTGATGATTTGGTTTCTTTAAAGGCGCAGTCCCACGACAGCACCACCTCATCAAATCGGTCTGGCAGTTCCCTGTAAAACTGCCACCAGCTCCGCTTAAAGTAATCTCCCTCCAGCGGCGACGGGCGCTGCTGATAGAGGGCACTCCAAAACAGCGTGCCGACCTTGCCCTTGATGCGCTTAAGTTTCTTCAGGTCAAACCGTTCAGGATTCAGCGCCTCTCCTGCCTGCCTCCAGTCCGGCTCAATAGTACAGCTCGCTGGAAAATCCTGCGCTGTCTCTTCTTTAATTGCCTCAAAGTTAACGACGTGCCAGTTTTCTGGGTCTTCTCCAGACCGCTCCTGCCCAATCAGCCAGCCTGACAGGTCATCTTCGTGCCATCGGGTTTGTACCACGACGATTGCCGCGTCTGGCTCGGCGCGGGTGTAGAAGGTTGAGCCATACCAATCCTTCTGTTTAGAGCGAATGCGATCGCTCATCGCCTCCTCAGCATTTTTGAGCGGGTCATCAATGATTCCACATGACCCAAATCCTTTTCCTGTAATTGGGCCACCGACCCCAGCCGCCCAGCAACCACCGCCCTCCGGAGTCTCCCAGTTCTTCACCGCCGAAGCATCCTCGCGCAACACCCCACCAATGTCGCGGTAGGCATCACGAGAGGCACGGCTGAATGTGTAGGCAAGCTCCGCGGCATAGGAGTTGATACCAACCCACTTCTGAGGATGCTTGTAGAGCAAATAGGCAGGAAATAGCTTAGAGGCAAGCTGGGACTTCCCGCCTCTGGGGGGCATAAACACCAAAACTCGCTTCAGATTGCCATCGGCGACTCGTTGCAAAACATTCGCTAAGACTTCGCAGTGGCGATACCACTGGTAGCGAGGATAAACACGATTAACAAACTCTCGGAACGAGAGCGATCGCCGTTCCTCTTCCCTGCGTCGGCGTAACTCCAGTTCTACCGCTGCTCTAATCCGAACCTCATCAAGCTGCGACAACATGACACGGGTTTTCCCCGGCTGCTAGCCGCTGAAGTTGCTCATCTGAGAGATTTGAATAATCAATCTTGACGTTGAGATGGGTCTCCTCTTTCTCACCTAGAGCAGTTCTGCCGATTTGCTGGAAGCGCTGTAGAGCTTTACCTAGCTCATCTAATTGCTTTGAAGATAAAGGATCACCGCTCCTTCTAGTTCCTTCAATTGCCTCGTTAATTTGCTGAAAGATTAGGTTCAATCCGCCTTTGGCAAGGTTGAAGCATTGAGTATCCCACCCTGCCAGGTCGCCAGCCAGAGCGGTTAATTTGTGCTCCTGCCGCTTATCCGAAACCATCTGAACGAAGCGCTCAGCCTCAATCTTCCAGTTCTCCTTAGCTACCTTCTCCTGTAAATAAGAAGGCGAACATTTATACTTTGCAGACAATTGCTCTAAGGTCGGGCGAGACTTCTCATCCGGAGCCTGGACGTATTCGTCCTTGATGACTTGCCAATTATGCTTTGCCACTTTCCCTCAGCTTCCTGCAATTTCCAACTTTCTGTCGGATCGTTCCCACGCCTTGCATAGTAGAGTTTTCACGGTCGTGGAGGCAGGAGGCGACCGCCAATTCAATCGGCTCACGTCGGAAAAGTGGTGGTCTTGTTGGAAAAATTCCGTTTTCTACCGACAGCTACTCCAAAATTTGGTCAACATAAGACCGCACTTTGCTTAAGCTTGGGCGTTTAAGAGATAGTCGGTTTTACCGCTGTTGCACTCATTGCAGGCTTGTAATTAGGTTGTCTTCCGAATCGCTACCACCTTTCGCTCTAGGATGAATGTAGTCAACAACCAGTTCTACATTTTCACCACTGGTAAGTAGGCTTCTGCTACAGTAGCGACATTTGAACCCGTCCCTCTGCAAGATTCGAAACCTGGTTGATAGCAAACCTGGACGAGATGAAGCACTCTTCAACACAGGATTTAGAATTCGCTCCTGCATCTCTATAACCTCAAGGTTGTCCGCTAACTGTCGAGCAATTTTGATTAGGTCAGCTTTGGAGTGCGATCGCCACCATCAGTCTGGTATGAAACGACAACCAGAAGGCAGGATATTCTAAAAATCCATTTCTAGGAACGGCGATGGCATAACCGAACTCTCAAACCAAGCAGATGTCAGTAGTATAGCCCTTTCCTATTTCTCAAATTCTCAGGTTGTCTTAGGCTTGTCTTATCCCAGATATTGGTCAAATATCTGGGATAAAGACTTAAGGAGGTAAGTATAATTGCTTATTCACGATCGGTTGAAATAGAGCATTTTCGTTCTCCTCCTCTCACGCTTTAATCGAAAGAGCAGGGATTCCAATCTGCCCAAATGGACGGCATTATGCAGAATCATTCGCCGATCCATCTAAAACAGCTGGATCGGCGGAATGATTCCCTCTAATAATAGTTGAGGTGCCTAATATCAACTGTTATTAGAGGGAATCCTATAGCTCATTACACCAAAGTGATTGCTAAAGCGTATAAGCTGTATGAGGCTTCCAGCAAAATTCGGACTGCCTACGATGCTGGAGAACTGAACTGGAGTGGACTCTATAACCTGGCATTTAGCTTCAAGAAGGCAGACACCGTAGAGACTGCTGAAGCTCGGATGTCCGCTTAACAAATTTGGCGATCTCACAGAGATACCCGCAAGGGGTCGCAAAGATTCGCGGCTAGAGACAGTGTGTGATCCATGCCTGGGCACTGGTCGGCTGCTGCTGACTGCCTCCAACTACTCGCTGAGGCTGTATGGGCAAGACATCAACGACACGGTGATCAAAGCTGCCTTAGTCAACGGCTATCTCTACGCTCCCTGGCTGGTCAAGCCGTTGCCATTTCTAGATTCTGAACTGCTCTATGGCGATCTCGCAGAGATACCCGCAAGGGGTCGCTCAGCTTCTATCTCAGACTCCATGACGGCGACAGCCGACCAAAATCCTGCCGCTGCTCAATACCTCGCAGAGACAGAACACGACGCAGAAAACCAGTGGAAGTTTGAACCCATCAAGAAGCGTAAGCGCAAGGGAAAGAACGACTCCGAGGAAGTTTGGCAGGGTTCAATCTTCTAATTTGAATAATGTTGACACTAATCAAGTTAAAGCTGATAATTTAATTGTCTAAGCTGTTTTAGGCACCTCAACACACGACACTAATCGACTTGGAGCAATCATGTCTCAACAACTTACTGGCTGAACGAATTTCGACCTTGAAGCGGCGACTCGCTACGACGAAGGATTTGTTGGGTTTCCTTCATCAACCCAACCGACGAATGAGCGATCGCACTTCTCAATGTGGGTTTGCAGTTTTCGAAGGTTGCAGTAATTCTTACTCTTCAACCAGTTAATGACCGATTGCCATTGTTCTGGTTTAAGACATCCAACCGAGTCAGCGTAGCCTTACTTCAACCCCAGAGTTCCGAACTGTTCGTACCGTCCCACTAACTTCTATGACTGCTTCAATCTCCTAGTGTTTGTATCCTTTGAGGTCTATATGAACCGCCAAGGCTCGTTTCAGTTCACGGGCAGCCGGATTTGAGTCAATTAATTCAGCAAGGCTGTCTGATATCGGAGGCTTTCAAAGCAACTTTGGTTCCTTCAATCTCTCAACATATCATTTAGAACTGCTATAGCAAGAACTGCTTCTTCTCAGATTGATTTAGGAGAGATCAAATCTTGGAAGTATTCATTACTATGCAAGTCTAACCATGCTACATCCTGACGCGCCCAAATTACGGCTTGACGCTTCAAGGATATAGACTGCTCTAAGTAATTCAAAGCAGCATCAATATTTCCGGTTACTGCTTCCAGACCTCCCAAACCATAAAGGGCTGTGCCACGAGATTTTGTATAAAGCAAAGAGGTAAGGGTTGGTCGAACCGCTTCGATTTGAAGATAAGCATCAGTTACTCCTCGCAATCGAACAGTAGCAATAGCGATATTATAAAGATCGCTAAAGGCATTAGGGTTTCGCTTAAGTGACTCTCTATAATTCTGAATTGCCTCAGAATAACGCCCAAGATAAGTAAGTACTAACCCTTGATTTCCCCAGCAATCGCGTCCTGAAGACATTGCTGTATCAAAGTCAGTAAGAGCCTCGTCATATAATCTCATTAATCGATACGTATCAGCCCTATTTTCAACAGCCCAAGCATCTTGTGGGTCAAGTTCAATAGCTCTGTCAAGGTCTTCTAGAGATTTCTCATACTGTTCTAACTCACGATAAGTTATGCCACGATGAGCAATTGCCCAAGCATCTTGTGGGTCAAGTTCAATAGCTCTGTCAAGGTCTTCTAGAGATTTCTCATACTGTTCTAACTCACGATAGGTTATGCCGCGATGAGCAATTGCCCAAGCACCTTGTGGGTTAAGTTCAATAGCTCTGTCAAGGTCTTCTAGAGATTTCTCATACTGTTCTAACTCACGATAGGTTATGCCGCGATGAGCAATTGCTGGAATATAAGATGAGTCTGAATCAATTGCCTCAGAAAAATCTACTATGGCATAATCCTTATATCCTGCTTTGCTCATTGCTCGAGCACGGCAATAGCGTACCACTGCTCTTTCTAATTGTGGTATTGGTGCTTCTGTAATTAACCGAGGAATTTCAAGGCGAGGATACACCAATTGATGTATCCTAACTAACGAGAGCCAACATTCAGGGCAAGCTGGCTCTGCCGATAATGATTTAAGAAACGAATCAATAGCCTTTTCAGGCAGTCCCATACTTTGGAATGTTAAACCTATTTCTTTTCGCCCCACATGCTCAAAATCTGGCTCCGATGCGATCGCCTTCTGAAGATCAGTTAAACTTGCTTCATAACGCTCCATCAAACGATAGGTTATACCGCGCTGCGCAATTGCCCGACTATATTTTGGGTCGAGTTCGATAGCTTTATCAAAGTCTTTAAGCGCCTCTTCATAACGCTCCATTAAACGATGGATTAGACCGCGCTGCGCAATTGCCCAACTATATTTTGGGTCGAGTTTGATAGCTTTATCAAAGTCTTTAAGCGCCTCTTCATAACGCTCCATTAAACGATGGATTAGACCGCGCTGCGCAATTGCCCAACTATATTTTGGGTCGAGTTCGATAACTTTATTAAAGTCTTCGAGCGCCTCTCTATAACGGTCTATATCTTGATAAGTTAGACCGCGTTGCGCAATCTTCCAACTAGATTTTGGGTCGAGTTCGATAGCTTTATCAAAGTCTTTGAGCGCCTCCTCATAACGCTCCATGTCTTGATAAGTTTCACCACGACTAGCAATTGCCCAAGCATAAGCTGGATCTAATTCAATGGCTCTATCAAAATCTATTAACGCCTCTTCATAATATTCCATCAGACGATACACTTCGCCTCGCCAAGCCAAACCAATAGGTTTCCACTGTGCCTCAATCGTAGAATGTCCAATAAGAGCAGTAAACATTTCAGCAGCAACTTCGTAGCGTTCCTCCTCATACGCCTTTAATCCTTCAATCAGTTGCTCACTCCAACGCAAAATTTCGGTTGCATCTCTATCTTGGGCTGCCCGCATCATTGTTTCCGCCCAACGTAACGCAAACTTGCGTTGATTCTTTAGAGCAGCTAGAAACTCGTTTAAAGCAATTGCAAGATTCTTTTGTGGAGCTTGGCATAGTCGATGATATAACACATTCAATGTATAGCTTTGCCAAGCTAAATCTCTTCGTTGCACTTCTTCGCTCAACTGCAGTTCGTTGCGAAGTCGCTCAAAGTAATCTGCTAGTTTTCCATGTAATTCAGCCCAGCTCTGAGGATAAGCGAGCCGTTTATGACGTAACATTTGAGATCTGACGATTTCGTGATACATCCAGCCATCAGTTCTTTCCTCAACAAAAGGCATTTCCTTCAACCAATCAAATAATTCATCTGCTTCATTCCATTCTCTAAGTTGGGCTAAAACGTCTCTGTTTAAGTACTGTGGAATAGCAGCATCTAAAGCCACCTGTCGTCGTTTTGAGTCATCTACCCAGCTCAAGAAACGTTCAACTGCTGTTCCGCTAGGATCACCAACCTCATCAGGCGTGTGTGGAATCTCTGTAGCCAATGTGGCAACTAGCAGAGGTAACCGTCCAGAAAGCCGTAAAATAACATCAACGACCGTTTTACTAGTGATTCCTTTTTGAGCAAGAAACTGTTGGGCTTCCTCTTCCGTAAATGGCTCTAGAGGCATTCGCGTTATTAATCCTTCATAGGATGCCCAACGATTTTTGTCTAGTTCGTGTCGTCCGGCAATCACGAACAATACATTCAAAGGTATTTCACCATACCGACCTTCTATAACGTCCTGGAGCCAGTTATCTAAAAAATTTCCTGTCCGCTCGTAAGTATCAAAAAACAAAATTATTCCAGACTTCTCAGCAATCTTCTTAATTTCTTCTAAGAATAGAGGCGTTAAAACTTCAATTGGTTCTTGAACTAAACGAACTTCATCTTTATTAGTTAACTTCTTCGCGACGTAAGATGCCCATTCTCCTGCCTGTGCTGCTGCCACATCCTCATCTACCAAATCAAAGACAGCTCCTCCAACTGGAATTCGTCGCGCCAATTTTACGCTAGCTTTAACAGCCGTTTTACTAACAAAAGCAGAAAAGCCTTGTGGAGCTTCTGCATCAGTCTCTAATTCTTGGCGTTTCTGACGAAAAACTTTGTAGCGTTCGCTAAATTGCCCCAGTTTATAGTGCTTCTCCAGATGTTCTCCAAATCTTCCCAGGACTTCTGGCACACTTTTTTCTGCCTCGTCAATATGAGCGGTGATTACTCCTCTCTCCTCTGCAATCTTACGAAACTGCTTGAGTAAAGTACTTTTACCAATTCCTCCTTGCCCTGAAGCATTAAATATGAACCAACGCCTGTAGTCTTCCAAGGGCAGTTCCAAGTTCTGTCGAAACTGAGCAACCTGCTCTGTCCGTCCCACAAAGCCAGACTGTTGGCGCTGTTTGAGAACGTCTTGGATACTTCTGACTCTATTTAATGAATTCATAGGTGTCTTAACACGAAGTGTCTGAAGTTCTTAAGTAGCTGGGTGCAATTAGATGTAGGACGTGTTAGTGCCAGTGGAAGACATCAAGCCATCCTAACCCTGTAGAATTGAAAAGCCATTTAATGCCCCCAATCAGCTTAACAATCGTCTTCAGCGGCGGTGTAGGGGCTGGGGAAGAAAACTCCCCTGGCTACCCGATAGCTCGGTTAGGGTGCTAGAGTCGCACCTTAATTTGGGAGATATCAACCTCCTCTGATTTGATTGCTCGAATATATCTGAACTTCCAGACTTCAGTATTTTCAATTATTCTAAAACCGGCAGTTTCAAGACCTCTAACAAACCCTTGAAGATCTTTAATACGGGACGTTACTTCATAAATCCAGAGTTGCCCATCAAGTTTTAGGGTGCGGGATGCTTCTCGAATGTAATCAGCAATGTTCAAACCCATCAGTGACAAATTGAACATAGCAACGTCCAGACAGCCATCCTCCAAAGGTACACGAACCATGTCACACTCAATGACTGAGTCATTGATAGCAATGAAATCAAAGCTATGAACCGTATGCTTGCCGACAAGAGCTTTAGCTATCAATGCTTCCCCACAACCCAAATCAGCGACAACTAAATCAGAACGCTTTTGAAGCCACTTAATAGCCTCCTCATAGGGAATAACTGTCCAAGTTTTTCGAGCGTCTTGATAAAGTGTATGGTATTGCATCCACTCTTCCGGATTGCCTTGTAAGCGTTTATAGGTAGTGTGACTGTAGCTATTACTCCAACGGGCATTCATCCGGCTAAAGTCACCGTATTGAACATTACGGCGTCGAACATCTGATGGATCAATATCTGGAAGTGGGACAAAGATTTTAGGACGAATAGCTAGTTTCTGTTCACCTGTCTTCAACCTTTCTAACCATTTACGCAGATCTCGAAATGCTTGGGATTCAGTCCTTAGCTGACCTTCAGGCATTACACCATCAACCGCAGCATCGGCAACCGTTTGCTTGTTTTGTAGTCGCGCTAATCGCCCCTCATCCCAACTCCATCGTTCTCCATCATCTAAGCCGTAAGTTACAGGCATGAGGATTGTGAGAGTGTCATGAACTTGCCCCTGACGATTTAATCGTCCTTCTAGTTGCTCTAGTTCGGCACTTGTCCAAGGTGGAATATTTAAAATCAAGCGATCGCAGACTCGTTGAAAGCCATCAACACCGGTAGCCATAGCACTACTGGCAATCAGAATGTCAGTAGAACCGTCAATGAAATTGTTACGCCCACTTTTATCACCTCCCATGTGAAAACCAACAGTCCATCCGTCTGCCTCGATTGCCTCTTTTAGCTGATCGACGATGCCCTCAACATAGTGGGTATAAACAATAGTTTTGGGACGGAGTTCCTTGAGAATGGTTGGAATTCTAGCACGGGTAAGGATCTGCTCCATCTTCAAAATAGAGGTGCCTTCTTCGCGAATTTTATCAACTAAATGAGTGCAGTCAATTGGAAGCCTAACTCTATTGATTCTAATTTTGGGTTTGACTCTAGAACGAATTCCCAGAGTCACAAACGCCTGATGCAATCGCATACAGTTATTAAGGGTGGCTTTCTCATTTAATTCAGGTCGTTCTACACCTGTCACTAATTCAACCAAGCTTTTACCTTCTTTTAGGTTGTTAATAACGGGAGTTGCACTCATTCCAAGCACATGAAGATTAGGATTCTTCTCTGCTGCGTTAGTAATCAAGGCAAGAACCATCTGCCGTCGTTTAGACGGATCATCACCACGTTGCTTGCAACGATGAATCTCATCCACAATGATGAAGTCAATTTGATATCGCTCTAGCAGGTGCCTAATGTGAGCAGGCGTTGAAGGTTGTTGGAACATCTCGTGATTTAAGAGGATGTAATGATGCCCCTCTTCAATATCTATCCAGTGAGGATTAAAGTTTTTGATTGTAACTCGGCTATCTGGAAAAACATGTTTAATTTCTCCATGCCAGTTTGGCACCGTATCTAATGGACAGATGATGATAGTGAGATGGGCATCAATGATGCGACTGCTAAGAATGCCACCAATCGTTTTACCTGTTCCTGTCAATGAGAGGTTTAACATTCGCTGCTGGTTACGTAAATTCACCGCAGCTAATTTTTGCATTAAGTTTGGAGGTGTGACTTTGCCATCAACTCGGAATGCCCAACCTGATGGAATTGCCATATCGTGCGCTTGGTTATATTCGTCAAGAAATTGATCTCTTACTTGACGACCATAGCCATCATCCGTAAAAGCTTCAATTGCTTCAACGGCAGATTCATCCTCAAAGACTTCTGCCCAGATCCGATTGCGTCTAGAAGCAATAAAAAAATCAATTGCTTCTTGATCAGCTGAAGCAACAATTTCGCTGCTTAAAAATTCTAGACTTTTTCTAACCTTGACTTTTGGTAACTCATTGAGCTCATTAAGTTGCTCTTGAGAAGCACCAGTTGTTTCAAAGGTTTCAGATTCCTCAGATATGCTAAGTGATGGAATAGTATCGACAATCTGTAGCTCGGTATCAGCTTTAATAACATCAACTGAATCAGTTTCAGGTTCAGACGTTTTGACTCCCTTACCTTGAATTACATCTCGAAGTTTTTGACCTGCCAGTTTACCCTTAATAATCTCTTTAACAATCTTAAGTCCTTCAAGGTTTGTCGTATCTAAAACACCCGATTGCTCAAATATTTTATATAATTCAGCCTGAGTCAGGTTTGGAATATGAACTTCTAAACTAGCAACGAACTGGCGAATAGCCTCTATAGTCCAACCCGAACCACAACGAGCACATCCACTATTGCCTTGACTCCAAGAAGCTCTAGTAATGCTAGTTATTCTAGCTTTCCATTCATATCCATCAATAGGACATTTAAACCAAGCGTCTTGGCTTGAACCTCTAGTTAATTTATCAGGATTTAAACCAAGACTAGTATTTTTGCCATAATCCCAATACTGAGCTACGTAATTAGGGTAAAGTCCAATCAAGGATGTAGTTTCAGTAGCGATTAAACCTCTGCAAGCTGGACAACCGCTGTTACCCTTTTGCCAAGCTGATCTGGCAACTGAAGTAATAGATGCGACCCACTCATGCCCATCAACAGGGCACTTGAAGAAAGCTTCTTTACTTGATCCGCTAGTCAGTTTCGTTGGATCGAGTTCTAGTTCATTATTAGCTTTGTATAACCAATACTTAGCGACTTCATCAGGAAATTCAATTGCGATTGGCTCTCTACGCTGCCATTCACCACGCTTACGTTCAGCAGTTCCATTGCAAACCCGACAGCCAGCATTGCCTTTTGACCATTGCTGATTGATCGTTGCAGTAATACTTGCTTGCCACTCATTGCCGTCGTAAGTGCATTTGAACCAAACCTTCTTGTTGCTTGCAAGAGTCAGTTTTTCTGGATCTAAGTTAATTTCACTATTTTTTCCATAATCCCAGTATTGTTTGACAAGTTCTGGATATCCCTCCATCAAAGTAGATTGTTTCTCAGGCTTCTTCTTTTTCCCTGCACACACTGGGCATCCACTTGTACCATACCTATCCCAACTGTTTGTGATATCATTTGACTTCTTCTTCCAAGAATGACCATCAACCGGACATTTAAGCCAGAAAAACGGTGTGGAACTCCCAGCAGAAACTTCTCCAGGATTGAGATCTCCATTTCTCTCGTAATCCCATAATTCTGCAACTCGTTCTGGATAAAGGGCGGCTAAGCTTCTTGAATAAAGTTCTTGCTTGGCACTTTCTTTTTTTTCTTCTTCAGCTGCCGCCTCTGCTTCTTCACACTCCTTTAAATACTCATGAAATGCAGGATTTGCATTAAGGATTTGTCTAACTCTTTCTCTACTAATTCCATACTGATTACCTATTTGCTGCCTATTAAATCCTTGTTTGTAAAGTTCCAGAAGCTGATTGCTTTTCTCAAGTTTTGCTTGTCTTAATTTGTTTGGTTTAGGTAACTCTTTTGTTCCTTCACCATCTAATTCAAGCAAACGGCTCGATTGGTCATTCTTTTGTTCTTGCCAAGATTCGCAAACAGCCTGGCCTAAGCTTGTAAGAAAAACTCGATTATCTTCTAGTTTAATAAGTCCCCTATCTTGAAGATTCAGCACTGTGTCTTTGACAGAACTAAACTGTTCAACTGGTTGAGGAGATAGATATAGTGATCTAAGAATGAGCGTCTGGTTCTTGCCAAATCCTTTTGTAGCTTCCCGGAGCTTGTCTGCATTATCCATAGCTGAACCTGAACAATTAGAGTTGCCTATGTAATAGTTTTAGGCTTCACACATCAGTTTGCCCTTCTACTACTCAAAATTCACCAAACCTTAAAGCTTTCGGGCATTTCAGGCAACCGATTTTACATTTCTTGCCAATTCTGATGGTTAACCTTGAAGGTCAGGGATGTTATCTGTCAAACATGCAGGATAGCTCCCCCAGTTCCGGTACTACCCGGCGTTTACCCTTGATGGCACAATACCCTTCCCCTTGCCTATTAGATCAGGTACAGCAATCTATTCAACTCAAGCATTTCCTTTGGTTGAATCCTCAGCAGGTTCACAAACGGCAGTACCGTCAGGCGGAGGCATACGCAAACCTTGTCGAATTGCTGGGGGAATTCGACAAGGCTCTGTTTTGAGCGGGCTTGATTGCGCCACACGCCCGTAAAGTCGAGTTGATCTTAATCAGACAGGTGTTAGCTCTTCAATCTGCTTCTCGGCTGGTGACTCTTCTCTCCTGCACCAACAAAGAACGATTTGCTCAAAGCCTTGTGGGGTGATTCGTCCAACTGGATCAAAGGACTGGCAGTATTTGAATTCCCAATCTTCAAACGGTTCGTTAAAGGGAATATTTACAACATTGTCCACAAGTCCAAACCGATTGGTTCCGTCGTCGTTCAATGCCAGCTTCCCATTGGTCAACGCTGGAATATAGAGAATCACTGGGTTGCTGTCATACCATTCTCGACGCTCTGGCACCGATCCATCCTGACTGCACACGGCAGTAAAAACGGTCTGCACTGGACCGGGTGTAGTATGGCTGACCTGATAAGAATGAATCTGCGCTACAGACCATTGATTACTATTCAAGCTGTGCTTATCTCCCACAACTGGAGGTGCATCCGAAAACCAGAAAACATAGTCCTCGAAGTGCATACTTGCTTCGTCCATCTTCACGTCATCGGGAATGTCTTCCGGTCTGACATCAGGTGGAAGTTGCCCAGGCGGATAGACCAAAACAAAATTTGTCAAAAATTTCATAGCTTAACTCCGATAGGTACGCACTTTACAACGCCAAGCTCTACCGCTCATCTGCTCAACACCCCGGTAAATAACCTGATTGGCGATCGCAAACTCTCTGCAACGCCTTACCGCTTCATTTGGATTTCCAGCCCAGATGCGCTCTTCCCAATCCTCGGTTGTGCCCTCTGGCTCTTCTAGATATTCTCCCTCCTCTACTGGGAAATGTTGAGTTTGCCCATCTTGCGTAACAGCCCAATAGGAAAGACCGCCAATAACGACAACTACCACTGTGCAATAAGCATTTGTTAGGCAGGTTTGAACTGCGGCAGGAGCAGCGGCTTGAGCTTGCACCTTTTGAGGCAGTAAGGAGGCAATGAGCAGTGTACTTAAGGCGATCGCCGTTGGCTTGCTAGTTCGCTTGATCATAGTATTTATTGCTCTTTCAGTAACTCAACGTTTTCTTCCCAGGCAAAAATGTGCGCGCCTGCGGGGTTAGGGTTTGCGGCTTCCTCTGTCTTGATTCGATACGTCCAGCCTTCCTGTTCAAAGTCTTCAATCTTGCGAGCGTCGGGCGTGACGTACTCCATGCCAACGATTTCACCCATTAGCTTGCAGTTAGGGCAATCGTCAAATTGAACCCGTTGAAATAATCGGAATCTGGGTAGTGGAATGTTAGATGGAAATTCCGTTGTGAGCAGTGTTCGATAGTGAGGATCTTTGCTAGTCCTCCACCGCTTCAAGCTCGAACTCAGCAATACTCAAAGTTGGCTCGTGCTTAGCTTTGAGCATCTCAGCAGTAGTGCAACCGTGGAGAGTGTTCACGGTGTAGAACCAGCCGTGCGTGTCTAGCAAATCTATTAGGGCAACATGGGTGTCAATGTATTCCATGCCCGTTATGTGCCCACAGCGGTCTTTCGCTCGAACCTTCTGCCAGAAGCGGAACTTGGGAGGTGGAACTTGAGGAGGGAGATTGGCATTTGAGCATAGCGAATTAGGGCAGAGCTTTGATCTGCCCTCTTGCAACAAATTCATAGAACTGCCTCTTGTTTTAGGAACTACTCTTCAATCTTGAGAATGTCGTTTGGCACAACAGCCTGACCAGACCAGTTGGCGCAAAGCCTGGTCAGTTTGACCAAGTTGGAGAAATAGCCCCTATCTAGCGTCCCATCTAGAGCTAAACGCAAAGTGTTGCGCCCAACCTCGTTGGACGTTCCTTTGATTTCCTCGTAAATAGAATTTACAGTTCTAGGCTCGTCATTGCCGTCGCTGGGCCAATAACGAGAGATGTCAACGTAAACGCGCAAGCCTTCTTCCGTCTCTAAACACACATTCAAAATCTTACCCCTTGAAACTCAACTGTCTAAATTCTGCAATTCAAAATGCTAAAGTGTCAACAACCCAAAATTTCAAAATGTTGACATGTTGAAAGTCAACTTGCAATAATAAACAAAGAGAGAGGGCGATCGCCTCCGTCCAAAGAAACGACAGCCCCCTCTCAAAGTTCAACCCTAGTTAAGGATTTCTCTAATGATTGCACAAACTTCTGCTTCCAAAAAATCTGCTGTTCAGATCATTCCTGGTGTCGGCAAGCGTCCTTCCGTTGCAGTTCTGAACTGCAAAGATGGCAAAACCCTTCGACTCTCTATCGACTAACCGTTCTTCCCCTGCCCGCCCACGGGTAGGGGTTCAACTTATCTAGATGGAGAGTTATGGAGCCTCAAAACTGTTCACAATGCCCGTTCTGGCAAGAGTCAAACCGTACTCCAAACGTTGGCTACTGTCCGCTATATGACCAGACAACGCTAGGTCACGACCTGCCTTCTGACCTCTGCCTTCTCAAGTTCTGGGAGTTTGCTCAGTCTCCTGTTCCAGCTTGTAATCTTCCAGTCGATTTTTACCGAGGTTGGCAAGTTGAAGTGGAGCAAGAGCAAGAGGGGTTTAGACCGCTCTGTCGTTCTCCAGAAGGCGATCGCTGCGGTGATTGGAGGTTCTATCAGGACTACCAATCGGCTCTAATTGCGGGACGGCAATACGTTGACTTAGACGCTACCCGAATGCTTTTAAGTGACGCTTTAGCGGACTTCTTGGAGGCAGGTTTGATTGATGTTCACGAGTATTTCAACTTAACAACGGTGTAACGATGCAGCTTGCCTATCAGCACCGCTTACTACAGACCTGATAAATGAGCGATCGCTCAGACCAAACAAATGAGCGATCGCCCTCTTATTTCAACTGCCATGCAAACCCAAAGTACATCCAAAGTTTTACCTGTCATTCCTGAAACCCGATCTGACCTACGACGGCTAACTACTCAAGGGCAAACATTAAGCTTCCGTCGCCCATTCATTGATATTTTGGCTGACTTGTCGAAGCCCTTGCCTTGGGCTTTTATTAACTGGCTTGAGAAGAAGGATAAGAAGTCAGGGAAGCTCAATTACATTCCATACCTGCATTGGTATGACTGCAATCTAATTTTGGATTACATCAGTCCTGGCTGGACTGGGCAACTGATTCACATGCCGCAAGGTAGCCGCTATGTGCTGGGCTATGAGATCACACTGCTCTGTGAGGAAGGCCCAATCTCTCGCGCTAGCACTGGCGATGAGGCGTTGGAGGGAACGCAGTTTGGTAGCAGCAATACCAATAGCGAATCGCAAGCGTTTCGCCGTGCTTGCTGTCGATTTGGGCTAGGGCTATACCTCTATGACCCCAGTGTTAAAAGGGCACTAATTTCTAGGCATGTAAAGGAGAAGGGGAGTTGAGAGGGCGGTCTTGAAAAGACACTCGTAAGCGATCGCCTTTTCCTGATTTAGAAGTATTTCAACTTAACTAGGTTTCAGCAATGACTACCAACTACACGATTGAACAACTCGAAGCAATGAGCATCGAAGATTTGACCAACTTAGTTGCGGAAATAGGGCTAGCAGTGAACGACGATCGCCGCTTCTTGATTGAGAATGTTTTGCTGGCTCAGCGATTCCCTGACTTCATTCGAGAACTGCAAGCTCAGCGCCAATTCACTGCCAGCTAGCAAGAATCAGGGTAGACCGTCCAAACCAAAGGAAATCTTTGAAGAAGCTGCCAGAAACTGATATTCAGTTTGAACTCTGGAATTTGGAGTAATCCGACTCTTTGGAAGGATTGTTAGCTGGCAGCCGTACACCAAAACCGCTGCACCACGAATTTTGAAGGGACTTGCGACCAAGAGTCAACTACCCGAAGCTGACTGCTAGGCGGTACAGCGCGGGCTTGGGGGAGCCAGTCCTCAACTAAGAGATGACTAGATCAAGAGGCGTTGCATGGCACATACTACCGACCGTTTTCCTAAGTCGGGCTATGTAGAAACTCTCTGGCTGAGAGTGCTTGCAGAAAGGACATCTTTGCAGCGCTGATCGAAGGAACAAGTTGTTTTTGGATTATCTCCATGAACCGAAACACAAGAATTCCAACCCTTGCCCCCGATGGCACCCGCCTTATGCCAACAAAGTATTGGCGGGCAGAGGCGATGGTCGAAAAGGAAGAAGCAGAGTGGGTAAGCAATGACCTCAACATCAAAGCCATCCGCCTGTTGCGAGAACCGTCAGGCTATGCAGTACAACCCGTTACTTTGGGCGTTGACCCTGGTAAAAAGTTTTCAGGCATAGCGGTGCAGTCCAGCCAATTTACTCTATTCACCGCCCACCTGGTTTTACCCTTTCCTAATGTCACCAAAAAGATGACAGGTCGGCGCATTCTCAGGCGGACAAGGCGAGGGCGGCGGATTAACCGCAAAGTTGCCTTTAAGCTCAGAGCGCATCGTCAGGAACGGTTTTACAACCGCAGGCAGAAGAAGCTAGTCCCCTCAATTCGGGCAAATCGGGAATTTGAGCTACGCATTGCCCGTGAGCTGATGCAACTATTTCCTATCTCATCTATTGTTTATGAATACATTGAGGCAAAGGGCAGCAAAGCTTTCAGCCCCGTAATGGTGGGTCAAAAAGTGATGTTGGAATGGTTGCGTCAACTTACTCCAGTCAAAACGCAATTTGGTTGGCAAACTGCCACATTGCGAAATCATCTGGGGCTAGTTAAGCAAAAGCATGACAAGTCTGAGCAGTCTCCACAAACCCACGCCGTGGATGGAGTTGCACTGGCATCCAGTCAGTTTGTGCACTATAAAGCATTTCAATCCGGGCGAGAGCACGGGCATTGCTGGACTGGCTCTGTGCGGCTCACGCCTTCCCCGTTCCGGGTGATTACTCGCCCCAACATATATCGCCGCCAGTTGCACTTTGAGAACTTCAGTAAAGGCGGGATTCGCAAGCGCAAAGGTGGAACCGTTACCCCCTGGGGACTGCGTTCTGGTGACTTTGTGCAGGCAGAGAAAGCAGGCAGAGTTTACCGGGGCTGGATTGGTGGTTTCAGTCAGGTCAACAATGTTGTATCCGTTTATGACCACAACTGGAAGCGGATTGAGCAGTTCAGGGTTTCTAAAGTTCAACTCATCAAGAGGAGTACAAAACTGTGTGTAGCGTAGACTCTCTGCTCATCGCTTCGATGGGCGCACTATCCCTCCCGATGTTGTATCCTGCAGGATACAACATCGGGAGGGATAGTGCTTTGGTTGAAGTTCAACGGAAGGTGGCAGCATAACTATGAGGGCAAACCGCCAACAATTATAATCAATGCTCCAAACGGTTGAGAAAGTAGAGATTGCTGTAAGGTCTTTGCGATCGCCTGAAGGTTGGAAGCGATTTGAGCAGCTTCAGGCGATCATTAACGAAACGATTGAGCGCATTGACCGCAAGATGAATTATTTGATGCAACGACTTGATGAGAGAGGCGATCGCGGCGTGGCTTGTTACTGTCAGGACTACCGAGATCAAGTGAGAGAGCTTGAGAGCTTGGGCGTGGCGTTTGCAAGCATGGCTATCATGTCCTAGAGCAGTGGTTTGGGATAGGTAGCTTGCGAGAATATCTCGATGCTCAACAGAAGGTTGCAGCCTGAATTGCTGGACAACCAGAAATTACAATCAATGCTTATATTGATGCGGCGACTTGATGAGAGGGGCGATCGCCATGACTGATGAAGAGTTATCCAAAGTAGCTATTGGAACTGTTCTGAGAAATAAAGGCAGTGGACAAGCCTATGTGGTAATTCAAGGCGCACCTGTCCCTGTTGCAGTTCGAGCTATAGCAGTCACACATGCTAACGAATGGGAAGTTGTTGAGATAGGGGGCGATCGCTAGCTATGACTGAAGATTCTTGCGACGCACTTAAAACAGAAAAAGTTATTTTTCAAACCAAGTGGATTGCGGTCAAAGAAACGCCTAGAGGTTTCCAGTTTTTGGAGCGCAAGGGAAGGGATTCTGTAGCCGTGTTTTTGGTAAGAGGGAATCCGATCTCCCAGTTTGAGGTCTTGGTCAGGTTCCAGCCTTTATGTGTTCACAATGCTGCTCTAGACGAAGAGATGAAGCTTTATGCCTGCCCTATCACGGGTGGCATGGAAGAAGGTGAGGGCTACACCGAATGCGCTATTCGTGAAACCCTAGAGGAAGCTGGCTATACTCTTGACCTTGAACAAATTAAAAAACTTGGAAGCTACATCACGGGCACTCAGAGTAACGAAACAGTTGTAATGTTTTGGGCAGACGTGACTGGCATGGAGCCAGGGTTTGCTGCTCAAGACGGCAGTGTTCATGAAGCCGCCAGTAAAAACGAGTGGCGATCGCTGTCTGAGCTAAAAGACTATGAGTATGGAGCCTGTCAACTTGGTTATTACAAACTCATGGGCAAATTGATGGGCGATCGCCATGCCTGAATTAAATGAAATCGTAGCCGAAATGGGATTGTAAATTGAAGTGTGTCAAAGGTCAGAAGTTGAGATCTAATGAACTACTGAACCAGAGATAGAAACACATGACCTTTCAACCTGAACTGCTTGACCAACTGCTACAA
>NZ_JACJPC010000140.1:0-46751 GCF_014695875.1 Leptolyngbya sp. FACHB-541
GTGGTTTGTGCTCAAGAACTGGATGCGACAACGATGGAGTGAGTTTGAGAGTTTTCACAATTGTATAGATGCAGCTTTCAAAACCTGTCCTAACGTGCTCCCGTAGAGCTATAGAACTGCCCGACCTGGTTCTTCTACGGCTGTGAAAAAGCTGCAATGCTGACAGGCAGCGTTGCAGTCATCATTCACCGCAAAACTCATCATGTTGGGCAGGTTCTTGTTTTGAATCGTGCGGTAGAGGGCACGAGCAATGAAATTAGCAGCGGGTTTGCTAAATAAAGCGGGAGTCGAGAGGGAATAAACCGGGTAGCCGTTGCGAAAATGGATGACTTTGTTGTGATTCAGGTAAATTCTATAGAGAACTTCGACGAAATCAATGCTGCAATTCATGGCTTTAGTGGCTAAAAACCATTTCAGCCGGAGGTTCGTTAGCAACGAATTCATAAGGTTTGGCTAGAAATCTAGAGTTTAGCCAGAGGCGATCGCTCCTCCCAACGATTTGAAATAAAACGTACAAATTCTCTGGGCTGTTCCTTGCATTCAATGACTTGTTATGTTGCGGCAATCGCTTCGATTGCTAACTTCCACTTTGATTTCAGGAGCTGACAACAAATCACGGTTGCGGCAGGTTCATTGTTACCCAGATATTTCATTCTTAACTGAACGTTTAGTTCATCATACTCAGGGCTTGATAGATAAGTTCGTAAAGAAACTATGTTCTCATAACCCATGCCAGCGGATTTCAAGATTGTCCTTATGTGATTCCAGATGATTTCACCTTGTGCTAATAGATACATCTCCGTAAACTGAGGAGATTGATCTAGAAAGCCCTTGATGCCAACCCCTATAACCCTTAACTCCAAAACTCGCTGGCAAATTCCTGCCGTACTTGCTGTAACGGTTTTTGTAAATTATTTAGACCGCAACAACCTATCTCTAGCGATACCTCGTCTTGCTCAAGACTTTAATTGGAGCGATCGCGAAGTAGGCTCAAAGGGCGAGTTATTGTTGGCTGCTTTCTTTTTATCCTACGCTCTGTCCAACATGTTGCTGAGTCCTTTAGCAGAGCGATTTGGGGCAAAACGAAGCGTCATAGCAGCGATCGCAGCCTTCTCCCTCGTTACGACTTTGAGCGCACCGTTTGGATACTCTTTATACAGCTCTGATTGTCCTACGTTTGCTGTTGGGGCTGGGAGAAGGGGTTCACATTCCGATGTTGAGTGCGATTATTAGTCAATGGTTTTCGTCGGGAGAGCGATCGCGTGCCAATGCGATTTTGGGAAGCGGCATTCTGCTGTCTACAGCGATCGCACCGCTGATTGTGGTGCCGTTGATTCAGGTTTGGGGTTGGCGTTCTACCTTTGCGGTTTTGGGCGTTGCTGGAATGCTGCTCTCGATTCCATTAGTTTACTTTCTAGTGCCGGATGAGCCGTCTTCAGTACAATCTGCTGTGGATACGACCGCTTACGATCAGCGGCAGCAAAGACCGTCGGTTCAATATCGTCGAGATCATCGATTCTGGCTTGCCGTTGTAGGAGGTAGTCTCAATGCCTTTTGTCCTTTGGTGTCTTGAACTGGTTGCCGACATACTTTAATCGTGCAAAGGCGATCGATTTTGCACAACTGGGATGGCCGCTTGCTTTAATTTTTTCAGCCGGAATCGCTGGCATTGCGCTGATGGCTTATCTAGGCGACAAGTTGCAGCAAAGGACAAAACTTGCGGGAGTCGGTTTTCTGATAGCAGGTGGGATGGTTTATATTGCTTCCACTACCAATAGAGTAGAACTTTTGGTACTGTTTTTTGTCGCCGCAGTGTTCTGTCAAAGTGCTTATGCGGCTCAAGAATACGCAATCATTCAACGCATCTTGCCAGCCAATCAAGTGGGTGCAGGAACAGGACTTTATAACGGTTTATCCATGTTGTTGGGAGAGGTGGGCGGCTCTCTAATTCTAGGGTCAATCGTGGCAGCAACGGGTAGTTTTGATGTCGCCATTCTCAGCATTGTGGTGAGTGCATGGCTGGCATCAATTGTGATGTTTGTGCTATCACGAATGATTCGATACTGATAGAGGTGTAATGCATGAGCCGAGTGTAGCGCCTTGTTCTGCTGCAACGCGATGTCTTGGAATTTTGGTCGTTACACCAAATCCGGCAAAGTGATGTGACCTTCATGAGCACCGCTGTAAAGGTACGTTTTATACCCTCGAAGGAGAATCCGAAATCCTAATGATGTATATAAGTGTCTTGCTTCCTCTAACAGAGTATCAACCTGCGGCTGATTATTATCCTGTATGGCTCTTCCTATCTGCCGCCAGAGTTCAATTGGTTCATCAATGTTTTGTAACACAGAGGTGGGATGCCAATCTGATACTTCTTCAGTGCAATTCACTTCAATGAGCTTCAACGCTAACTGATAGTCCTGCGGCGCAATGTTCCATTTGAGTGACCGCCAGGTTGCTGTGCAACGGATTGAGGGGACGCCATTCTTCAACTGTGCATCAAGGCGTTTGCATTCTCCAGTTCGCCAAATTTCTGACAGTTCGCAACTTGTCCACCCTGTGAAATTGGTCGGTATAACGATGGAAGCTTCGGGTGTGTCGAGCGTGTCAGGAAGTCCTGTTTCCCCAGGGTGCATCCATCCCCAAGTCAAATCACTAGCAAAAATATGATTTTGCTTCAAACGTTCTGATACGCGCGCCCATGCTGCACTCAGGTAATTTTCTGAGATGTTCCGCAAAATCGTCTCGAATGAATCGCCCAAGACAAATCCTGCCACATCCAATCTACGACCGCACCTTGGAACCTCTAAAGATTCAAGAGCTTCCCAATCTTCTTTGTGAAGTGCCCACATATCCATACGAAGCAATATAATCTATTTGTAAAATTGTGCGCGAAGAAAAGCTGACTCACAGCAGAACGGTTGAAATGAGCGGCAGCAGAAGCCTTGAACTCAAAACTAGGGGTGTTGTGATGTCTACCGCATCACACATCACAATTGCTATCTTGCTCTATTCAACTGCCTCCATGGTTGGAGCCTATCACATACGCAATTTCGCTACCATTTCTGTCCGAGCAGAAACTTCTAACTTCCGAAACATACGCTTTAGAGCTTGTTTTACAGAATTCTGAGTGATCCATAACTCCGCACCAATTTCTGCGTTGGTCAGCCCTTTTGCAACAAGATCAGCAATTTGAACTTCTCTAGGCGTGAGACACTTGACGAATGGATTTGTACCCCAGGGCTGTTGCCGCAGTTCAGCAAGACGTGCAGAAAGGTGAGTGCAAACGGCTCCTAAACTAGCCAGATCCAATTGACTAA
This sequence comes from Leptolyngbya sp. FACHB-541, assembly GCF_014695875.1. Lineage (NCBI taxonomy): Bacteria > Bacillati > Cyanobacteriota > Cyanophyceae > Leptolyngbyales > Leptolyngbyaceae > Leptolyngbya > Leptolyngbya sp. FACHB-541. Next base: position 3,321 of record NZ_JACJPC010000140.1, read on the forward strand.
ACGCAGATACATGACCAATACGAGCAAAGTTTACTGTACCAATTAACTGACCTTGCCCAACAATTGGACCCGTCATAATATGCTCATGATCATAGGCGGAACAGCATCTTTTATACAACTCACTCTGTTTCCAGCTTCCCTTTGGTAGAACTAATTCTTCATGAGCCGGAGCATGGTATTGCAAAACATACTGCAAAACTGGATCAACAGACTTACCAAACTTTTGATACTGTTCAACAAACGTATCTGAAACCCCTCTTGCATCAACACTGGCTAAGCCGTTATTTACATCTAGAAGATAAATCCCCCAGCGTTGCACTCCAAAATATTCGCTGATACTATCCATCACCCTAAACCGCAGGGCTTGTTCAGTTGGTGCAGTAGCGATCGCTTGAAACAAAGGGGAAAGAGAACGAGGCATAGGCTAAAAGTGTACCCACTTGAGGACTATTGGCGTTAGCAGGCTTTCCCTACAATCGTTTCACAACCAGACGTTATTAAACAACTGAGGGGAATGTCTCAACTACAAATTGGCTTTCTCATTTATCCGGGTGTAATTCAGCTTGACGTGATGGGAGCTTACCAAGTTTTAGCCTTTCCACCCAATACACAAGTGCATTTGGTCTGGAAAAATCTGACCCCTATCCTCAGCAATGAAGGTTTGATCCTGACGCCAACCGTAACACTTGCCGATTGCCCACCTCTGGATGTGATTTGTGTGCCAGGTGGCGGTATGGGACAAATCGAGATCATAAAAGACGTTGAAATTTTGGACTTGCTGCAACAGCAGTCAAAATCTGCTCAATATGTGACGAGTGTGTGCACAGGTTCAATGATCCTGGCAGCGGCTGGTTTACTGCAAGGCTACAAAGCAACCTGCCATTGGGCATTTCGTGATCAGCTGGCAATGATGGGAGTTGAAGTTGTGCCTCAACGAGTTGTTGTTGACCGCGATCGCATCACAGGGGCTGGTGTTACATCAGGAATTGATTTTGGCTTAACGCTGCTGGGACTGCTTTGTGGAGAGAAGGTTGCAAAGATGGCTCAATTGATGATGGAATATACCCCTGAACCACCTTTTAACGCAGGCACACCTGAAACAGCGGGGGAAGAAATTGTGCAACCCTTGATGCAATTTGGCAAACCACTCCTTGATGCTTTCCTAGCCCAAACAAAAAAGACAGCGAGTCAACTCAACCTGAAAAGCTAATTTCTGATGTTGCTGGCTCAGCCGAAATTTCAAGGCTGCATCCCCACCGACCAACTTAGCAAGATCACGGGTCGGTTCATTAGACACAGCTACCGTATTACTACTTCCTTGTTTACTAGACCTCCTGCATGAATCACTTTTTGAAGCGTGAATGGTAGCGCGGCTCCGCCGCGCTACCATTCACGCAGGAAGTCTATTGTAGTAATAGTTCTTCGGAATGATGCAGAAACTATGAACTTAGCCGAATCTACTTTAGTAAAGTGAGATAAGTTTGCATGACGACAGCCTTGATTACTGGAGCCTCTGCTGGCATTGGTGCAGCATTTGCCCAACAATTAGCAGCACGTCAAACCGATCTTGTGCTGGTCGCTCGTTCCCAGGACAAGTTACAGGAACTTGCCAATTCCCTCAAACATCAACATCAAATCCAAGTAGACATTATTGTTCAGGATTTGACAGCACCAGACGCGACAGAAACTATCTTTCAAACTGTGCAACAACTTGGACGATCGATTGACCTATTAGTCAACAATGCTGGGATTGGAGATTACGGTGATTTTGCCGAAAGCGATCGCGACCTGCAGCTGAAAATGGTGCAGCTTAATATTGCGACAATTGTGGATTTGAGCCATCGCTTCTTGATTGGAATGCGGCAGCGTCGAACGGGAGGGATAATCAATTTGTCTTCGGTGGCTGCGTTTCAGTCTATGCCCTATTTCTCGATCTACGCGGCAACAAAAGCATTTATTCTCAGCTTTAGCGAAGCGTTGTGGGCAGAAAATCGCAGCTACGGAGTGCATGTGCTAGCTGTTTGCCCAGGACCGGCGGGCATTAAGTTCTTCAAAGAAGCGGGATTTCCATCGTTCCTGGTTAACGTAGCTGAAAAAATCGATATGCCAGTTGAGACTGTTGTACGCGATGCCCTAAAAGCATTTGAAAAACGAGAGCCGATCGTGATTCCTGGCAGTCTGGTTAATCCCATTCTGGCTACGCTGCCTCGGTTTGTGCCGCGAAAGTGGGTTTCTAGCTTCTGGAAGTTGATATTAGGAAATGATTTTGGCAAAGGATAATACCCCACTTCCCATCGCTAGTTTGATAGAACGAACCAATTCTGATAGAGCAAACAAAACAGCAAACGCTCGAGGGTGAGATTGAAGAAGAATGAGCAAGAGCGCTGACGTTTCTACTGCGATTAACCTCAGTTGACAAAGACTGGAACAAGCAAGTCCGTCCTAACGTTGGAGTTCAGCGACGGACAAAAGCGTAGGCTTTTTGGCCGTCCGCTGCTACGAAGAGTTAGAAAGCGCGGGCATAGTGGAGTCCAAGTTCAGCTGCCCTCATAATGGACACGAGACCAAACCAGACCAAGGTGCCAGCAAGTAATTTCATTGTTAGGCGGTAGCCACGACTCTCCAAGGACGGAAAGAAGCGGACGGCAAGAATGGCAACAGCAACCTTGGAAGCTATCAGGGTTCCAATAGCGGTTACGACGAAGACAACGCTCTCGGCGGTAGAGCCACGAATGATGTAGTTCCCGCCAACCGTGAACCAAAAGAGATAGGGACCCGGATTGAGAAGGTTCACCTTCACTGCTGTTGCGAGGGAGCTTTGTGATTCGAGCTTTCCGGTTAACGAAATGTTGTTGACGCGAAACATCCTCGCGGATAGCCAAAGCAGATAAGCTCCTCCAACCAAACTTAGAGCAGCGGCAAATAGTTCAATACTCTTGAATTGCGAGAGAAACCAAAGTGCAGCGATGATGATTGGGCCATCGGTAATCAATGGGGCAAGGCTTGCTCGGACTCCGGCGAAAAGCCCTCTCGATAAAGCTTGTTGAATTACAATTACACCGAGTGGCCCCGGTTTGAGACCCGCAGCCAATCCGAATGCCAGTGCGGAAAGGAAGAATTCGTTCATTGGTGCTTTCTAACGGTTCCGGTCAGCGGTTTCCAATACCTTTGCAACACCATGGGTGTTTCCAGTCGATCCGCTGCACCAGAATTGTTGCGCAGCAACCTACGAACCAAGACTTGTTTACTTCCCAGAAGATGCTTGCTGTGACCAATTTTCCTGTGCCTGTGACCAAATCTCCATTAAATGCTTCGAGAACAATTGAAGTCTTTCTGAATCATCCTGTACATTTGCATACTCCCCACTGCATTGTAAATAAAGAAAAATTTGTGTCTGAAACTGCTGAGAAATATTACGAGACTGCACCCACATTTTCTGTGTATTTGTTTGGCTCAACAACGTTGTTGAAAGTGTTGCTAAACCACTTACAACGGGGACAATCCAATCCAACTGTACAAGCACTCTGCTAGCAGACAAAGCTGAGAGAATGGTTGTGCAGACAGCTAGCGTAATACTAGTAACTTGAAGCTGCTTATATCGAGCTTTGTGACGGTCAGCACGTTTAGCAAAATCTTTGCTAGGGTGATCGCACTGATGAAGAGCTTGCTGTTTCCTCTCCTCTAACGATGCAGCGGGGGTCAGCGGGTTATATCTCTCCATAGGCTGCCTCACTTTATGGCTTCACATAACAACAGATATAGCATTGATGTTGAATGAGAACTTCTTTGACAGACTTTTGCTACTAACAAGCAGTCTCTAGGTACAACCTCATAGACAAATTCTGCTGTACGACAATTTATTGTACTGAAATTTTCCGTATAACCCCTACCCCAGGCTATTATTCTCGAAATTCTCTGGATGAAGTGCTTTTCGAGAGCTTTTCTACGTCTCAGAGGATGTCTGAGAAGTAGAAAAGCTCTCGAAACGATAACCTGTCAATAGCAAATCAAGACAGCATTTCGAGAGCTATGAGTACATCGTATCCGAGCAACCTGACTCAAGCACAATGGGAACTACTGATAGGCTTGATTCCCGCTGCCAAACCCGGTGGTCGTCCTTGCAGAGTCGATATGCAAGCAGTCGTCAACGCGATTCTGTACATTCTTTGTGCTGGGTGTGCTTGGCGAATGTTACCTTCTGACTTCCCCTGCTGGAAAACGGTCTATCACTACTTTCGGGTATAGCGAGTCAATGGAACTTAGGAACGCATCAACCACAAACTGTATTAGTGGGTGCGAGTAAGCTTTGTCACCGATACGTACCGCCCGATTGGTGAACCTGTGCTGCAAAAAGATGCTATCAAAGGCTTCGTTCCTGTTCCACAGCGGTGGAAAGTTGAACGCACCTTTGGCTGGTTCAACTAGTGTCGTCGCCTCAGTAAAGACTACGAAGTCCTTCCACAAACTTCAGAAGCTTTTATCTATGTTGCTAATATTCGCATCATGCTTCATCGCTTAGCCTAGTACACTTCTCAGACATCCTCTAAACTGGCTCGTAATTTGCCCCATGATGTAATTGTCCAAAACACTCGCGCCCTTGCTCGAACGGCAAAAGAAGCTGGGGTGCCCCTGATTTTAACCAGCAGTATGGAAACACAGTTTCAAGGGTTACTGCTAGATGAACTGCTAGATGATTTGCAGACGATCGCGCCAGAAGCATACGAGCAGAGAGTGAAACGTCCTGGTATGGTGGATTGCTGGGAGTACGAAGATTACAAGCAAGCAATGGAGGCAAGGGGTAGGAAAAAGCTGATTATGGCAGGGCTAACCAATGATGTTTGCATTGTCTACCCGGCAATTAGTGCGGTGGAAGATGGTTACAGAGTTCAGGTGGTCGTCGGATGTTGGTGGATCGCCGACAACGCTGGCAGATGAAACAGCACTGCGGAGAATGGAAAAGCAGGGAGTGATGCTCACTTCAACCAATCAGGTGATGGCAGAGTTAGCGGTTTCATGGTCGTATGATTTTGGAAAAACGATACTAACCATTATGTACGAAGAAACTCTAGCCAAATTGATTAACAAGTAGTTGCGATGCGAAGCAGTTCCCCTTGCGGGGTAATCGCCCATAAACACAGAAGTACCATCAGGAATGACCTACGATGAGCAAAACAATCGACCTGTTCACACCTTTTGAATTAGGCTCTTTGACACTACCCAATCGAGTGGTGATGGCTCCCATGACTCGTAGCCGCGCGGGTCAGGGGGAAAAGAAAATCCCTACGACTCTGAACGCAGAGTACTATGCTCAACGGGTATCGGCAGGTTTGATCATTACTGAAGCGACCCAAGTCTCGCCGCTCAGCACGGCTTATGCCAACACACCCGGTATTTTTACCGCTGAGCAAACAGCCGGGTGGAAACTCGTAGCCGATGCTGTCCATCAGCAGGGTGGGCGAATTTTTTTACAACTCTGGCATGCTGGACGGGTCGCTCATCCACTCTTGCATCCAGAAGGAGCCACACCGATCGGTCCCAGCGCAATCGCCGCTCAGGGACAAACCTTCACACCCCAAGGAATGCAGCCTTACGTAACACCCAGGGCGTTAGAACTTGATGAAATTTCAGAAATCATTCATCAATTTCAGCAGGGTGCAGAAAACGCTTTAGCCGCAGGGTTTGATGGCGTGGAACTGCATGGAGCGTTTGGCTACCTCATTGACCAGTTTTTGCAGGATAATGCCAACCAGAGGAGCGATCGCTACGGCGGTTCGTTAGAAAATCGCACTCGCTTTCTGCTGGAAATGACGCAAGTGGTGACTCAGGTCTGGGGTGCAAAACGAGTAGGCATCAAACTTTCTCCCAGCAACACTTACAACGGCATGGCAGATTCTAATGCGGTTGAAACCTTCAGCTACGCAATTGATGCTCTCAATGCCTTTGACCTTGCCTATGTACATTTGATGGAAGCCAGCGAAGCCGATTTGCGTCACGGTGGACAGAAAATTCCCACGAGCCTGTTCCGACCGCTTTATAAAGGTACGCTCATGGTTAATTGTGGCTACACCAAAGCAACTGCAATGACCGCATTGTCAGAAAACAATGCTGATTTGGTTTCGTTTGGTAATTTGTTTCTTGCCAATCCAGATTTACCAGAGCGATTCCGTCTTGATGCGCCTCTCAACGCACCTGATTCTGCCACGTTCTATGCGCCTCCCTGCAATGATTCAATTGAAAACTGCGGCTTTGAGAAGGGTTACACCGATTACCCATTCCTTCAATCGCCAACACTAGAACATAGCCATTAATTTCTATCTCATCTCTCAAAATTGAACGGTTGGGAGAAATAGAATGGGAGCGATCGCCTGAATGCACAGGCTAACGGTTCGGGTCAGCGGTTGCAGGGATCTTTGCATCTCACCTATTGACTTCGTTCGATCCGTTGCACCCGAATTGTTATACGGCTGAGCGATGAAAAAAGCGGTAGCCGACATCATACTCGCTTTGCTGGCGTAGATGCCCATATTTGCGATCCCACCAGCCCCTCTCTAAATCTTCGCTTAAGCGGAATAGACCACTATTTAACTCATCATCATCAATCTTGCTAAACGAAGAGATACCATTGCGAATATCACTATCTAGGTACAGTTCCGGTCGCGCCCAACCCACTGCTGCAAATGAATCTGATAGGTCATTTGGCAAAGGAAAGGGAATCACATTTGCTACACTATCCGTAATCGATTGAATCTCTAGCAACTTTGGAATTGGCAAAAATGTGGATTCAACATCTCTAATGAATGAGGGAAAATATTCAGTCAACCAGAAGCTGGAGATCATCTCTGGGTCGTAGGTGAAGAATATCATTTGTCCGTTTCCTACAACTCTATGCATCTCGTTTAATGCTTGCCGATAGTCTGGAAAATGGTGGAAAGCAAGCATGATGATAGCTGCATCCACAGATTGATCGGATAGCGGCAAGTTCTCCACATATGCATCCATCCATTCGATTGCAGGATGAGCGATCGCCTGACTCCGCATAGTTTCTGATGGCTCAATTGCAAAAACACGATACCCATGCTCAGTCAAAACACTTGCGTAAGAACCTGTTCCAGCACCAATATCCGCAATCGTAGAAGCTGGTGAGGATGCCAAAATCTCTAGCAATTTTTTAGTGATGCGTGGATCGCTTCTTCTTGTTTGAGCATAGGTTTTACCAATCACATCGTAGAATGCCATCCCGCCTCCTCAAATCTTTAGCACCTGCTTATTATTTACCACCCCTAAACAGCACCAAAGTACACTCCCGATGGGTAACTGAAAGCCGTATAGTACCTCTGCTCGCGGAGGTTATATAGAAACTTTCCGCATAAATTCAGAATCTCAGCACCTCATGACTACTGGGGCATAAAGATGTGAAGACTACTCTGAATTCATATCTGTGCATCAGATTGGGTGAGCTTGAGGTGCAGAATCCGTTAAATGAATCAAGGAAGAGGGCGCGATTGCCCCCTCCTCCCTCTCTTTCTACTCTCCCTTTCTCCGATCGCGTGTCAAAATACTCATCACTTCACCAGAACTGGGTGCAGGTAACAGTGGACTCCACGCATTCACTTCAGCAAAGCCTCGATGATATAAGTCGTGAATTGTTTCGATTACACCATCGCGAGAACCGATGATGAGAACTCGCAGGCGATCGCGCTCACTACTTTGGATAGCGGCAACTTCTCTCTCAACAGGGGATGCGTTGGGAGATTCCAAGAAACATTGAGACATGAGTTGTAACTCCTTGAGGTTTTTGAGGAAACCCCAAAAACCTAGCCACCCCGCACTAATTCACACGTTGCATAAGTGAGTGAGAGAACTAAAAGTGAGTTTATTTTCACTTTCATGTCTTAAAGGATCAGCAACGCTTTCTTTGACATGACAAGTCGGGGTGGCTAAGGGAGTGTTAAAATTCACCATTAGCCGCCAGACTGCTGTTACCAGTTTGGGGGTTAGTCGCTCATTGCTGCTGGACACAGCTTTGAGCGGCGCTAGATCTTTGGGTTTAGTGGGTTGCCGTGAGTGAAAAAGACAACCTTAACGTGAGAGCATATCTGAGTGAACGGTATTTAGTCAAGGTGATAAGTTATAGACTTTTTGAGAAGTGGAAAGGCACGTTAGTGTAGGGGCGGTTCGCGAACTGTCCTCACGGGAGTTTATGGTCTATACAAGTGGAAATTGTGTAAACCTCATGGTCGGTTTTTAGAACCGTTGACCAAAACCAAAATGTAGTCTTCCTTCTCCATCATCGTTAATTCCATAGTCCGCCCGAATTAGCCCCAAAGGTGACTGAACTCTCAAGCCAACTCCAAAGCCAAATCCCGATCCGGGTTTGTCCCGCACATTGCCCGGTTCTCCTAAAACTTCATCTGCCGTTCCCAAGTCAGAAGCAAAGTCAGCAAACACCACTGCCCCAACCGGATCAAAGACGGGAAAACGGTATTCTGCTGATGCCAGGACATAGCTGCGACCCGTACCCACTCTGCCTTCTCGGTAGCCACGAACTGAGTTTGCTCCACCCAGGTTGAAGGCATTGTAAGGCGGCAAATCACCCAGTACTGTACCCCCCTGAAGGTTAAACGCTAAAACCTCAGGGTTGCGATCGGTTGCCTCATCCAACTCCAAAACATCGACGGGAACATACTGCACGTAGTTTGCCTGGAGGCGATTACCAAAGATGCTGCCGTTGCCGATGGGGATGGTTTGCTCGGTGCTGAGCGTTAAGGCATTTCCTTCACTGGGGTTCACTGGATTGTTGCGGCGATCGCGCGTCATTGAAAACTCTAGAATCGTCAGGTCATCAATGCCCGTGTTGCTAAAGCTAAGCGGATTTCCTTCCTCATCACGAGGAGAAATTTCGCCATCGCCATCACGTAAACTGACGCGAGTGTAGTTCAATCCCAGTTCAGCATCCCATTCCCCCAAAGGACGGGAAACAGAAGCGCCCGCGCCAAATCGTCCTTCTCGGACGCGATCGCCATTCGGCAACAGCACTTCATCCGTAAACGTGCGAGAAAGCGTGCGGCGACGAAACGCATCGACGCTGTAGCCCAGGCGATCGGGATTGCTGGCTCGATAGGGACTGGTGAAATTTGTGCCAAACTGAAAATCTTCGGCAGAGATTTGCACATCTGCATTGATGCGTTCACCCACACCGCCAAAGTTTTGATCCTGATAAGTGACGGTGCCAAACAGTCCACTATCGTCGTTGTAGCCGCCACCTACATTAAATGAACGAGACAGTTGCTCCGCCAAGTTATAGGTGACATCCACTTGTTGCGCGGTGCCGCCGAGCGAAATGTCTACATTTTCAAATAAACCCAGGGCATAGAGCTGCTGCAAATCCTGCCGAGCCGTATTCTCGTTAAATACCTGTCCGGGCTGAAGCTGAAGTTCACGGCGAATGAAGTCTTCGCGAGTGCGTCCTTCGATCGGTTCTCCATCCTCATCAACAGTGCCGCCTTCCTCATTCACAAAGCGAACGTTGATATCGCTAATCACACCTTCCAGCACTTCAACGGTGACAACCCCTTGAGGGCTAGGACGCAGCGCCAACACTTGCGCCAGGGTGTAGCCGTTTTCAACGTACCACTGGTTAATTTGCTGAACGGCTTGTCTCAACGCGGTTGGGTCAACGGGTTGCCCTAGCTGCGGTTGAAAGATCTGGTTGACCACGGTTAGCGGCAACACTCGTGCCCCCGAAAGCTGGAGCGATCGCACCACAATCGGTTCTACCGAAAACACTACACTTAACCCATCCGGGTTCTCAAAACTGGTGACATTCGCATCGGCAAACAGCCCCGTCGCCAAAATTGCCGCTATGTCACTCTGAAGCTGAGTATTGCTGGTTGCCCCACCCGGTCGCGTTTGAATGTTTTCTAGAACGATCTGTCGCAGGTTTGGCTCCACACCCACAACCTGAACATTAGTCGCAGTCACCACGACATCTTCAGGCAACAGATTAACTGGCGGAGGTGGACTGGTTTGCGCGGGAGCAATAGCAGGCGGAGTGGACGGCAAAACTGGGCTAGGAAAATCAGGAGATTGAGCAGTCCTGTCTGACGAAGATGCTGGAGACGCGTCAGACATTGCTTCCGCAGTTGAGCTAGCAGCCGCAGGCGTTGCCATCGGGGCAGCGCTGCTGGCTGCTGGCTGGTAGTCCTGATAGTAAGGAATTTGGCTACCCGGAGCAGCCTCGGTAGGCGTTTGAGAAAATTCCTGAGCCATCAGCATCTCTGGAAGCGCGATCGCCCTCACTTCTCCAACCGACAACATTGCTAAAGTACAAAACGCGAAAACAGGAACACGCATAGCAGCTTCAACTCTAGAAATTCATTGAAATCTCCGGACTCAATCGCTCAACCCTTTTCTTCGCGTCTCAACCCAACTCATTCACCCATTGCCCAAATGACTCAATTTGCCTTTCTCAAATCAAGTAATGAAACTACCAACTGATAAAATTCCGCTTTAACTGGTGAATTAGCAAAACAGTAAAACTGTTTGTCTCTACTAAAGCAAAGATCTTATCAGCCAACTATACAGGAAGACCTGCTCAAAATCAGAGATCACGCCCTTGTTTGTAGAACAAGTAAAACCAGGGGCTCAAGCGCCTTATCCAAAGGCAGCGAGCCCTAGCGTAGGGGCAGTTCGCGAACTGCCCCTACAGGGATTTGTGGTTTATCCAAGTAGAAATTGCTGTAAGAATCTGTGGCGTAAGTTAGGGTGAAAGGTGACGAAAATTCGAGACGGACAGAGGTGACGAAAACAACTCAAGTTCTAATTTCTAGACTTTGAGTTTTGAGTTAGGGTTACAAATCAAAAAGGGTGGCGATCGCTGTGCAAACGGTTCGGAATGTTATTTACTCTGACCGATTTTCTTTTATCTAAGTTCCTGTTAACGATCCACCAGCACAGCTTTGGTCTTAGGCAAGTAACAGATGTAACGAATAGCTTGTGTGGGACAATCTCTAGAACGTAAAATTTCAGCATTGTAACCAGAAGGTAGAACGTGGTTCAAACCCCTTTATCTCCTTTATCTGTAGATTCGGAGCAGCATTCCGATAGTGCAACACTGTCTCCGAACAAGCAGCTTCTAAGCAACCAGCCTCTAAGCAACCAGCTCAGAGAACTGAGCGATCGCATCATTGCCGGACACCGCCTCAGTCGTGAAGAGGCGATCGCCCTGACTCAAATCAAAGGTCAAGAGAACATTTTGTTGCTGTGCGAAACAGCTGATCGCGTGCGGCAAGCTTGCTGCGGCAACATCGTTGACCTGTGCAGCATTATTAATGTCAAGTCTGGCAACTGTTCTGAAAACTGTGGCTTTTGCTCTCAGTCGGCTCACCATCCCGGAGAAGACTCACCCGTTTATGGACTAAAGCCGACCGAGGAAATTTTGGCTCAAGCCAGGGCAGCCGAAGCCGCCGGAGCCCGACGGTTTTGCCTAGTTAGTCAGGGGCGTGGGCCTAAATACAGCAAATCTGCCGAGTTCGAGCAAGTTCTAGAAACCGTTCGACAAGTGATTGCAGAAACCAATGTCAAGCCCTGCTGTGCATTGGGTGAAGTCACCCCCGAACAGGCTGAAGCGTTGCGAGAAGCCGGGGTCACCCGCTACAACCACAACCTGGAAGCCTCAGAAAACTTCTTTCCCAATGTCGCCACCACCCATAGCTGGCGCGATCGCGTCCAAACTATCAAAAACCTCAAAGCCGCTGGCATTCAAGCCTGCACGGGCGGCATCATGGGCATGGGCGAAAGCTGGGAAGATCGAGTTGACCTGGCGCTGTCTCTGCGTGAGCTAGAAGTCGAATCGGTGCCGCTGAATTTGCTCAATCCCAGAGCGGGCACTCCTCTAGGCGATCGCCCCAAACTTGATCCTTACGAAGCGTTGAAGGCGATCGCTATTTTCCGCCTGATCCTGCCTCAGCAGATTATCCGCTACGCAGGTGGACGCGAAGCCGTCATGGGCGAACTGCAAACGCTTGGTCTAAGATCAGGCATCAACGCTATGCTAGTCGGGCACTACCTCACCACCCTCGGACAACCCCCGGAGCAAGACCAAGCCATGCTCCAGGAACTCGGCCTTCAGGGCGGCGAAGCTCCCGTTCCAACGTTTAAAGAAGGTTAATTTTTTGTGTCTTGCACAAAAAATTAACCTTCAAACCCCTAGCCCCCAGTCCCTAGCTCCTAGCCCCTTCCTCTGATTTGAAAGTGACCCCTCCCACCGAACTCCTGTGGGCCTTAATCGGTCTGATTCTCACCATCGGTGGCACCTTCTTGGAAGCGTTCACCACCAACCTCCCCTGGAACTGGAGTCAAGACGGCGTACAAACCTATTCCCTGCAAGTCAACTTTCAGGTAGGGGCCGTATTGTTAGTTGGATGTCTGGGCGGGAAGCGGGCAGCAGCCCTTTCACAAATTGCCTATCTGATTCTGGGCTTAACCCGATTTCCAGTTTTTACCCAGGGGGGTGGGCTGGACTACATTTATCAGCCCAGCTTCGGCTACTTGTTGGGTTTCATTCCGGGAGCATGGGTCTGTGGGTCATTCGCATTTCGGTTGCCGTCGCGCCTGGAATCTCTCGCCTTTAGCTGCCTGTCCGGGCTATTCACCATTCACGCAACGGGATTGGGATATTTGATTGCAACCTATATGTTGCGCTGGGTTGACATTAACGCCCTATCCTTTCCTCAAGCAGTCTTAAACTTCTCCATTTATCCGATTCCGGGACAGCTTGCTGTAGTGTGTGCCGTCACAGTTCTTGCCTTTGCACTGCGACATCTCATGTTCTACTAGGTAAAGATGTTCAATTATGGTTAGCTACTTAACTGTAGAAATTTTGTTCGGCAACCCTCTAGTCTGCATTCATGAATATTAAGAACCAATTTTTCTGGGTTGCTGCCTTCCTGGGTTTGGTGCTAGACCAAATCACAAAATACTGGGTCGTGCAGGCAATGGAATTGAACGACTCTATCCCGGTTGTGGACGGCGTGTTCCACTTCACCTACGTGACAAATACCGGAGCTGCATTTAGCCTATTCAGCGAATCAGGTGGCTGGTTGCGCTGGCTGTCGCTGGGCGTAAGCCTGGGATTGATGGCGCTCGCCTGGTTTGGACCTGTGATGAATCGCTGGGAACAGGCAGGCTACGGGTTCATCTTGGGAGGTGCTTTAGGAAATGGCATTGATCGCTTTGCCGCTGGAGAAGTCGTAGATTTCTTAGAATTCCGCCTGGTTCGGTTTCCCGTTTTTAACCTGGCGGATGTCTTTATTAATATCGGCATTATTTGTCTGCTTATCGCTGTTTTCTATAACCCTCCCCGCTCAAACGGGCCACGCTCAAGTGGCAAAACAGAAAAATGAAGCCAGGAAAATCTGAGAAAAATTAGATTTGTGGTTAAGTTCTGTATAGAATGATTTTTAACAGATATTTAAGTTTGGCTAGTGTTGGCTGTTGTCCAGTCCACCTCTAGGTATGCGTAACCATGAGTACTGAAGCTGATCCAAAAAATCCTGACACTGTCGAGTCTACTGAGCCAAAGCCGCTAGATCGCCATGAATGTGGCGCTTGTGGCTACATCTATGAACCTGCCAAAGGGGACGACAAGCGCAACGTTTCTTCAGGCACACCCTTTGAAGAGTTGCCTTCAAATTGGCGCTGCCCGGTGTGCAATGCTTCTACCCGGCAGTTTAGCAATATTGGACCAGTGGGAAATCCCTCTGGGTTCAAGGAAAATCTTCGTTACGGATTAGGTGTAAATACCTTAACGCCTGGTCAAAAAAACCTTTTGATTTTTGGTGCCTTGGCGTTAGGCGTTTTGTTTTTCCTCAGCCTCTATGGGTTGCAGTAGGGCGATCGCCCTTCCAACTCTTTTGACCAAGCTATTTGAAAACCGTTGAACCAAATTCTGATGCACCCGATCCTGAAACCTTTGAAACGAATTGTAATATTATTGGCAGCGGTCTTATTTTGTACTGGCTGTACCAGGTCCTTTTTACCGTCCATTAGCTATAACTCCTGGCAGCCCGTTGCGCTTTCTACTGAAGCCACCCTTTCTGACGTTTCCTTCACGGATGACTTGGAGCATGGCTGGTTGGTTGGAAAGAGTTCTACACTGCTAGAAACATTTGATGGTGGGCAAACCTGGCAACCTCGTGCGCTGGAACTCGATGAGGGGCAAGTTTATAGTTTCACCTCGGTTAGCTTTTCCGGACAGGAAGGTTGGGTCGTGGGTCAACCTGCAATCCTACTACACACCACGGATGGCGGTAAGACCTGGCTGCGGGTGCCTCTCAGCGATAAATTGCCGGGTTCACCCAACACCATTACCGCTCTGGCGAAACAGTCGGCTGAGATGACCACTGACATCGGTGCGATTTATCAAACTGAGGACGGTGGCAGAACCTGGCAGGCAATGGTGCAAGAGGCAGTCGGGGTATTGCGGAATATTGCGCGATCGCCCGATGGTAAGTACGTTGCCGTTTCAGCCCGTGGTAACTTCTACTCAACCTGGGAACCCGGACAAGAAGCTTGGCAACCCCACAACCGCACCAGTTCTCGGAAGCTGCAAAATATGGGCTTTAGCCGAGACGGTCGCTTGTGGCTGTTGGCTAGAGGTGGAATCGTCCAGTTCAGCGAACCCAACAGCACTGAAGAATGGGATGAAGCAACCAACCCAGAATTTTCGACCAGTTGGGGATTGCTCGACTTGGCTTATCGCACACCCGAAGAAGTTTGGGTGGCTGGAGGCAGTGGCAACTTGCTCCGCAGCACCGATGGTGGTGTGACTTGGGAAAAAGATCGGGGTGTAGAGAACATTCCATCTAATCTGTACCGGATTGTTTTTGTTACACCGGAGCGCGGATTCATCTTAGGTCAACGCGGTACGCTGTTGAGGTATGAACCTCAATCGCAAGCCGCTTAGAAGCTAGAGCAAACTATTTCCTAGAAGCACAAAGCTAGTGGTTTTGAACGCTTCTCAAATCTAAATTAGGTTTGCAGTTAGGACTAGGTTTGCTTGTGACTCTTTGCTTACTCTCGTATGATATAGATCAGGATTCAGTTGTTATTGGGAGGAACTTGAATGGCAGGTACTACTGGAGAACGTCCGTTTTCTGACATTATTACTAGCATTCGCTACTGGGTAATCCATAGTATTACCATTCCCGCACTGTTTATTGCAGGTTGGCTATTTGTTAGCACAGGTCTGGCATATGATGCATTTGGCACACCTAGACCTAACGAATACTACACTCAAACTCGCCAAGAAGTGCCCATCGTTCAAGACCGTTTTGAAGGTAAACAGCAAATTGAAGAGTTTATCCGATAGAAATTAATGGCAGGAGTTGATACAGGTTTCCAACTAAAACTCCAGCTTAAAGCAGACAGCCTATTTGATGGCAGCCAATAAGTTAAACGATTTATTGGACAGCAGTTTTGCACAACAGTTTCACGAGTGACAAAGATAGACTATGACGAGCAACAGCCCTAATCAACCCGTTTCTTATCCAATTTTCACCGTTAGATGGATAGCCGTTCACACTCTTGCGGTTCCGACGATTTTCTTCTTGGGTGCGATCGCATCAATGCAGTTTATTCACCGTTAGGAGGGTCCATGCCACCAACCAGAAGTTCAAACCCCAACAAGCAACCAGTCGAGTTAAATAGAACTTCTCTATACCTGGGTTTGCTGTTGGTTTTCGTACTTGGCATTTTGTTTTCAAGCTACTTTTTCAACTAGCTTAAGATAGTTCTCCATTAAGGAGAATTTCAAATTAGTTTGACTCTATTTTTCGTGCTGTGTTTCGTGTGAGTTAGGAGGTAAAACAATGTCTGGAACTGGCAGAATTCCTTTGTGGGTAGTCGCAACAGTCGCTGGCTTAGGCGCACTCGCAATTTTGGGACTTTTCTTCTACGGTGCTTACGCAGGTTTAGGTTCTTCAATCTAAGAACTGAGTCAGCTTTTAGAAAGACAAAAGGGAGGCGGGTTAAACCCTGCCTCCCTTTTTATTTATTAATTTGCTTCATAAACTTTGAAAGCACTCACTCAGGGAGCGGGTGCTTTCAAAGACCATTTAGGATGGCTATGTTTAGGATGGTTATGTAAGACTAACCAACCAAGTTGCCGAAGGTTTGCAGCACTCCAGACTCAAACACCTGGAAGATCAGATAAGCAAACGCTGCGCCACCGATTCCACCCACCAAAAAGCTACCTGCAAACTCGCTCCAGCCCTCTGAAGTGCCTAGAGACTCAGGAGGATTGGGCGTGGTGACAGTAGCAATTGGCTTCTTCACGCCTGCGCTGCCATAAAGCGACAAACAGATCGTCAGAATCACTACCAAAATCACTGCCTCAATTAAGCCAACGATGTCGGCAACGTTGGAGTTGCGAAATTGGCTAGTGAAAGCAAATGGCCCATACAGTAAGTAACCATGAGCCATGCCGATTTCTAATCCCCGCCGCTGAGCAGACAGACCTGCTCGGTAAGCGGGCAGATTGTTGATGAATGCTTTTGTGAAATCCGAGGAATTAATTGGGGTGGCCAGGTTGCCAATCTGAGGATCACCAGCAGGCTTGACTACTTCTGTCGTCATATTTAGGTATCTCCAAGTGTTCTTCTGTAATGCCTATCTCGTTTCCGAGGAAAAATCTGATACAGCTAGCGATGCAGCTATTATCAGGTGGGGGAGTCTTCGCGTTCGATGTAAATGAACAGCAGTGCCATTGCTACAGCGGGAAAGACCCAGCCCACAATGGGAACTAAAATCGAGGGTAAGTATGAGGCTGCCATAACTAAGTTTCCTAATTAGAAAAAGCCATTAGAACAGAATCTACTGTGAAATGAGAGCAAATTGTTGATTGCTAAAGATTTTTAACAAAATTTGTCGCCTGGTCAGTGACTGAGAACTGCCGCTCATTTTTCAATCTTTCAATTTCCGAACGCCAATCTTCGAACGCTAATTTTCGAACATCAATCTTCGAACTGTCAATTTCCGAACTATGGTCAACGCAAAAAATGCGAAAGAGATAGACTTGTCGCAGCCTGGAAGTCTATGGAAACGAGTAAGAGAACAGACTGAGTGGGCGATCGCCCACAAAGCACTTCTATCCATTCCCACAGCGTGCGAATTTGTTGAGCAAGCAGGCATTCGGTTTATTGTTCGCACCGTAGCTAATCTAGTTCGCAAAGACGAAGCGCAGAAAAAAACTCCAAAAACAAGTTCCGACAAGGATTTCAACCCGTTCTTGCCCTACGAAGAGGATTTGTTTGTTGCCAATCTTTCTACGACTCACTTGTGTTTGCTAAACAAATTCAATGTAGTTGATCATCATTTGCTGATCATCACCCGAGCGTTTGAAGAGCAGGAGGACTGGCTCAACTTGCAGGACTTTGAAGCAATGTGGATGACCTTGGCTGAGGTCGATGGACTCGTCTTCTACAACGCAGGGCAGAGGGCAGGGGCCAGCCAGCGGCACAAGCATTTGCAACTCGTGTCAATGCCGTTTGCACCCGATGGAATGGGAGTGCCAATTGAGTCACTGTTTGCTGCAGCTCAGTTTGAGCATATGGGGAGTGAACATCCAATTGGCACAATTCCAGAACTGCCGTTTCGCCATGCATTGATCCGCTGGAAAGGTGAGATGGCATCTCCACTGGATGCTGCTAAAGCGACACTGGAACGCTATCACACATTGCTGCGGGCTGTTGGCTTGTTAGAAGGTGAAATCACAGGAACGCGACAATCAGCGCCTTATAACCTACTAGCGACGCGAGAGTGGATGTTGATTGTGCCGCGATCGCAATCCAGTTTCAACTCGATCGAAGTTAACTCGCTAGGATTTGCAGGCGCACTGCTGGTCCGAAACCCGGAGCAAATGCAGATTCTAAAAGAGTGCAGTCCACTCACTCTTTTGCAAAACGTTGCTTTAGCGATCGCACGATAGGTCACTGCCTTGCAGTTTGCCGTCTTGCCAGATGCCCTCTGCTGTCTCACCATTGGCAAAGATAAATTTGCCTTCACCATCACAGCGATTGTCTTTAAACTCGCCGATGTAGCGATCGCCACTCTCTAAGATCCACTCTCCTACCCCACTAAACTGGTCGTCTTCAAACTGCCCCACGTACTTTCTGCCATTCTCAAAAGTGAGTGTGCCACAGCCGTTACGCTTGCCGTTTTGAAATTCGCCATCATAACGATAGCCATTTGGAAAAATCATGGTGCCTCTGCCGTCGGCTGGCAGATCACCATCCCCAACCGAGCCGTAATAAGCTACGCCATCAGAATATTCATAGTCAGGCTCCCCTGAGGGCAGCGGCGGCAGCGGTGACTCATCACACACGAGGGGAATTGGGCGAGAGTCAATGTCTGGTGTTGGGTCGGTGATGCGGGCAGTTTGCTCAGCGCCAATATTGGCAAAATGGGCGATCACAGCTGCCGCTAGAATCATCACGCTCAAACTTGCCCCCACCACAATCTTTAGAGGAGCGGAACGCAGCTGAGAAGGAACCAACGCTTGCCAGCGAGGGGCGGCGGAAGTCGGGAGGGGGGCGATCGCCATCGTTGCCCTATCAGCTTGCTCTACTGGAAGCACATCCTCTGGGGGTGACAGCGGCGAATCGTTGAGCGAAACGGGCAGCATAAATGCTGTAGACTCTGGCTCCTCAAGTGCGGGTGATTCTGGTAAGACATCAGATCCCACCGAGTCCTGCCAAACTACCGTAGAGTCTGGTTCGGTCACCGCTGAAAAGACCCCTCGTACGGGCAGCGGAGGTAGTTCTACTGCATCCGTTGGAGAAGGCACCTCGGGCTGCCCCAACTCTTTGGGAGCTGCATCAAACTGCTCAATTAAGGGAGGTAGGGTTGCAGCTCTGTAGCGGCTGTAAAACGGCTCAATTGCTTGCAGAACCTCTTCGGCTGACTGATAACGGTCTTTGAAGTGAAACCGCACCATGCGTCTGAGAATTGCCACCAGCTCATCACCTACCGGAGCCAGAGGTTGCCAGATAAGTTCACCCGTGTCAGGGTCTTCTGGCAAATCAGATGGGCTGAGTCCAGTCAGGGCCTGCACGCCAATAATTCCCAAAGCATAAAGGTCACTGCTGGGGCGTGGTTTTCCCAAACATTGCTCTGTTGGCATGTAGCCCGGTGTACCCGCAACAATAGTCGTCTTGGGCTGCCCCTGCGCCACTACCTGCTTGACGATGCCAAAATCTACTAAAACCAGCTTGTGGTCATGCCGCCGCCGAATCAAGTTGTCGGGTTTAATGTCGCGATGAATGACCCCCTGATGATGGATAAATGCCAGCACACTCAACACCTGATGCAGCATGTGACAAACCTGAATTTCACTCCAGCTTTTGCCTTGGCGCAGCTCAAACGTTAGCGTGTGCCCTTCAATGAGTTCCTGGACCAGGTAAAACTCGTCCTCTTCTTCAAAGTAGGCCAGTAGTTGAGGGATTTGGTCATGCTTGCCGAGCTTCTGTAGCGTTTCTGCTTCGGTCAAAAAGAGCCGTCTGGCATTTCCTAAAACTTTGGGGTCATCGCTAGCAGGTTTGAGCTGTTTCACCACACACCAGGGGTTGCCAGGTAAGCGAGTGTCTTCAGCAACATAGGTTTGCCCAAATCCCCCTTTTGCCAAAGTGCGAAGCACTCGGTAACGCCTGTCTAGTAAATCGCCTGGCACTGGTACTTTCATCAAGGATTGGGCGATCGCACACAATTCAACAGTTAACAGCTTTAATTACTTCCCATTGCTATACGAGACTGCTGTTTTATAGGATGCTTTTGAACATGAAGCAAAATTCATGTGTAAAGGTATCCATCGTCAAGCAATATCTCTGTGCTAAAGGGCTAACCATTGAGGTTCAGCACAGCAAACATAGACAACATTGGGTAAGGCAAAGCGATCGGGCGGTAGAACCTGCTCTCTATCTCAAATTAACCTTCATCTTTCAGAAAATGCTCCCCTCCATACTAATGAAACTCTTGCTGCAAAAAATTCCACGAGAGTTACTCCGCAAGAGAGAAAAGAGGGGCTAGGAGTTGGGGACTAGGAGCTAGGGTAAGAGACTACTTCCTCGGACCTCCTCATCCTTTATCTCTCTTGAGCCCTTCTCCTCGCTCGTTCCTGCCAACAAAACAGTAAACGTGGTTTGCCCTTGCTGGCTCTCTACCGTGAGCGTTCCTCCTAGCTGTTCTGTGAGCTTTTTCACGAGTGCTAGTCCTAACCCCGTACCTCCTTGCTTCCAGAAGTCAGTGTTGGGAATTCGGTAGAATTTTTCAAAAATGCGAGAAATGTTGGCCTTTGGAATTTCGGCGGTGTTGCTAATTGTAAATGCGAGGACAGAATTGACACGAGTATAATTCTCAGCGTGACTGACTTCCAGCCAAATTTCACCACCCGATGGGGTATATTTGCAGGCATTATTTAGCAGTTCTGCCAAAATCCGTTCGAGGACGTTCGGGTCTGAAGTGATTGGCGGCATGTCAGCTGGAACTTTAACCTGAAGATGTTGCTGGCGATCACCCGATCGGGTCAGAAACGGGCTGATCACATCTGGTATCCAGTCTTGTAGAACAATCGTTTCAGGGGTGATGGAGTAATGTTCTGACTCTAGGCGCTGTAGATCTAGCAGGTCATTAATCAGGTTTGTTTCTTTCGCACATTCGGCTTGCAGAATGTCTAGATACTGCTGGTTTCGCTCTGGTGTAGCAGCAATTCTGAGCAGGTGAATGGCTATTTTCATATTTGAGATCGGCGTGCGAAGCTCATGAGAAACCGTATTCAGGAAATCATCTTTAACCTGATGCAGTTGCTTCAATTCTTCGATTTGAGCTTGAGCCGATTGAAATAAACGAGACTGACGAATGGCGATCGCACACTGATTCGCCACCTGCTCAACTAACCGCACTTCTAGGTCAGTAAACGTTTGCTCCTTCGGTTTGAACGACCACAAATTCCCAAAAACTTCCTGATTGTCCAAAAGCGGGCACGCCAGTATGGCATAAGGCTTTTCTCTTAATCGGAGAGGATCTGCGGTATTAAAGCAGAACTGGCTGGACAGCCCCGACAAAAGCTGTTGATGAACAGCAGGACTGGCAGAGTCGGCGATCGCAAGAGTGGCTCCCCGACAATCAGGCAAGGTCGTATATTCGTAGCAAATCGTGAAAGCAGTTTTGTCAGCGTCGTACATTCCAACATTGCAACAAGCAACTGATAATTCCTGCCCTAGCTCATGCACAGCGGTTTGCAAAATCTGTGCTTCATCCAAGTTGTCCCGGACTTTGTCAGTAATGCGCCTGAGCAGCGCCTCAAACTGCAAGGCTTGATGGAGTTGATTGGTACGCTGTTGTAGTTCAGCCGTTCGCTGCTCGACCCGCATTTCTAGCTGCTCATTTGCCTTGGCTAATGCGGTGATAGAGTCTTTTAACTGAGCCTCAATTTGATTATGCGCCTGTTCCAGAACACTTAGTTCATAAATGCCTGTGGCTTGGATGGGCTGACTTAACTCTTGCCAACGCCACGAGGACATCGTTCGCTCTGCTAATGCTTTAGACGATCGGCTAAGACGTTGAATGGGTTGGGCAATCCATTGAGAGGTAAGTGCTGCGACTACGGTTGCCACTACCATAACGATCAGGCACAACAGCGTAGTAGACCGGATATTGGCAGCAATGTAGGGAGCAAAATCAGTTTCTGGCACGACTACCACGACGAGCCAGGAGAGACCGTAGCGATCGCTGAAGGGAGTAACTTGTACAATCTGTCGCTCACCGTTCATCTCAAAATCAAGTTGCTCGCGGTGTTCGATTGCATCCAGATCGCTATAGTGGTGGAGCAAATGCTCTGCCGTTGTTTGAATAGTTTTGTTTTCGCTGTCAACTGCTGCGAGCCGTTGCCTAGCTTGAGCTTGAGCAGGCAAAAAAGACCGCATTGAAGTTGAACTTGCTACCAACTCTCCTGTTCGCTCGATGATAAAGGTCTGCCCTGAGTGACCAACCTCCAGCTCTTGTAAAAAGCTGGAAAGATGAGCAAGAGACAGTGTCGCGTTGGTAACGCCTAAAAGTTCACCCGTTTCGCTGTAGATTGGGCGAGCAGCACTGATAGCCAAATCTGAGGAGGAAAAGTAGGGATAGATTTTTGTCCAGGTGGGTTCTCCAGCTTGGACAGCAGCAACGTACCAGGGGCGCTCTCGGGGATCAAAGGTATTATCTGTTTCAATCAGGCGATCGCGCTTGCCCTGTTCATCGGCTATGTAGGTGTGGTAGCGATCGCCAGTTGATTCATCCATGACACGAATCACCAGCGTGCCGTCCTTCAGGCGATCGACTGCATGAATTTCTCCCTGTTGGTTGGCAAAGGCGATCGGGCGCAAATTAGGAAACAACTGCATCTGCTTCCAAAAGTGACGCTCAAGGCGGGCTGCATTTTGCAGATCAATTTGCCCTAGCCGCAGCGCATCTATATTGATTTGAGTAACGAGGTGAGGCGTTTCCATGAAGACAGCAACTTGCTGCTGAATCCGCATGGAAACTTCGTCAGTTAAGTGGGTGGCCACTTGATCAACCGTTTTCTGACCACTTCTTAAGGAAAAGTAGCAGGTCAGCCCAACCGCAAGCCCAACTTGTAGTGTAAAAGGCAATACCAGAGCAGTTTGGAGAGGAATTTTATAGGAACTCCGAAAAATTGGAATGAAACGTTTCAGCAACACCAGCACGCATCCGCTTTCTAAGTGAGGACTCGGACTGAACTCAACCTGTTTTTCTACGGCAAAGCCGCACTCCTGCCAAAAAACAGAGTAAATTCAATCTCCAATCCTGGGGCATATGTAGTTCCAAGCCAGTCCTAACGACTAGCGGGTCATGAGAGGCACATGCCGTCTGGGTGCGTCTGTCACGAGCCATCTAAGATTGCAATAGAGAAAGTGAGAACCTTGGGACTTGATCAACAGGGAATTTAGGGCAAAGCAATACAAAGCAATACGCAGACGATTCTAACTGGTAGATGATCGTCTAGGGCAACGTTCATCAAATAGTTTGTTAATCAAGTATTGCTCAAGCTAGCGCTGAATTGGAGAGGCAGGCGCTGTGATATGATGCTGATCCTCAGAATGGTTCTAACCGGGTTAGACCGACAAAAATTTGGTTTGACGAAGTTGCTCATGCCCGTGCGCTCGCCAATGAAACGGTACCTCCCTGATGCTCGTTGACAAGAATCTGACTCAATACATCGTTTTTGCCGACTGCGCCAAATTTCAAATGCGGCTTAAAAGTATCGCGTAGGTTGGGTGGAGCAGAGCGCAACCCAACTCAAAATTTTTGTAAACACTAGGTTTCCGTGTCTAACTCAATCTACAATTTTTGCTGATTAATCGACTATTTCTGTGAAACGTCCTTACAGTTATTGAATCGCTTTTATAAAGCTTCCATCAAGATGCTAAGAACATACTCCAAAAACTGAAGCAAAAGCAGGAATAACTTATAGCGACTGCTGGTTGAGTGCAGTAACTTTTCTGATTTTTGTTCGTTGTCATTTGTGAACAGCTACTGATCAATGACCAAAAATCGACTTCACTCAACCGCTAACTTCCTGTGAGTGTTGTCATGTTATTCAATCATCGATTTTTGCTTCGACTAATCACCAATCTAGTCGTTTGTGCTTTAGCTTTATCCAGCGTTGGCGTGCTGCTATGGACAATTGACGAATTTATCGGATGGGACATTCTTCCTGACCCATTAGGCATTTATGTTCGGGCGTTAGTGATCGGTATCGCATGGGTCACTTTTACGCTGATCGTGATCCACGTTCTGCTCAGCCTCACGCTGTTTGCTGAAGCCAGTGCCAGCCGTGCCAAGCTGCCCGACGTACAAGTTTCACCTGAACTAAAGCGTAAGCTAAACCGTCTGGTGCCCGTAACCGGAATTGCAGCTATTTTATTGTTTTTTGGATTGCAAGCCGCAAATCGAGTCCGGCAAGACGTTGTAGTGCGGCTCAACCAACAGCAAACCGAACAAAGGCAAAGAGAGGAATTTGAGAAGGCAAGCCGTGAGTTTGCCCAAATTCAACAAGACCTTGACCAATCGTTGCCTCAAGTTTTGGAATTGTTTACCCCGTCTCTGTTAAATTCGATTCAAACCAATACAATTTCGCCGGGTGAACTGCGACAGCTATTTCAAGCGGTGAGCGTTTCCTTTCCGCACAGTCCTTCCCTAGCGTTGCTGATTCCCGCTCAGCAGCCCTATCGATATTACAGACTTGATGCGGAAGCGATCGCCTACAACGAAGAACGAGGATTTCTCCTGCAGCCGCAGTATTACTTTGGCTTTCCAACCCAGCTAGAAACTGAAGCAGTCAACCAACTTTTTGCTGAGCAAGCCGCTGCCCCAACTGCTGCCTTGACTGGAGTCTTCATCCGCAACACCACCCCTAGTTCTTGGGGAGTTTTGAGGTTGAATGGTCGGGTCATTGCTCTGGTTCATCTGGAAGCAGCCTACCGCTGTCCTGAGCCGACCGAGTTTGTCAAAGACAGTTGCACTCACGACGGCCCAGAAGAACTTTACGCCAATTAATTTTGCTACCTCTGTTCTAGAACTTGCCCGCTCTAGAACTTGCCCGCCAGAGCCGGAATACAACGCTCACATAACAGCGGATGCTCCTTAAATTCACCCACGTGAATGGAATAGTTCCAGCAGCGATCGCACTTTTGCCCGTCGGCATCTGCCACACCCACACCGAGCGCATCAGACTGTGACTGATACTTCAGGTCAGCCAACGCTGCCGGACTGTGTAGCAGTTCAACCTGAGAGGTGAGGAATAGATAGCGCAGTTCATCAACCCCATTGCTGCTGAGGCTATCTGTCGGATTCATCGATTGCAGCTTTTGGCGTAGCTCCAGGTCGGGTACATATAGGAGCACCTTTGCTTCCAGGGAAGAACCGATCGCCTTTTCTGCCCGCGCCTGTTCCAGTACTTTGTTCACCTCAAATCGGATGCGCCGAAGCTGCTGCCAGGATGCTGCCAGTTCAGGATTTTTCCACTCGTCCTCTAGCTTCACCCAACCCGACTCAAATACTGACTCGTGAGAAGTGGAGTAGGGGATGAATTGCCAGATGTCTTCCGCCATATGGGAAAGGACAGGGGCGATCGCCCGTGCCAGGTTCTCGATTGCCACTGCCAACACAGTCTGACAACTACGGCGACGGAGGGTATCTGCCGCACTGATGTACAGCCGATCTTTGGCAATGTCGAGGTAGAAGTTAGACAGATCAACTGTGCAGAAGTTTTGCACCGTCTGGAAAAAGCGGAAGAACTGGAAGCTCTCAAATGCCTCCGTCACTTCCGTAAACACCTCCGTTATCCGGTGCAGCATATAGCGATCCAGCTCAGGCAATTGCTCATAAGGAACAGCATCCTTTGCCGGATCAAAGTCATGCAGGTTGCCCAGCAAGAATCGTGCCGTATTGCGGATTTTGCGGTAGACATCCGACATTTGCTTGAGGATGTTTTTACCCAGTGGCACGTCCGAGGAATAGTCCACCGACGACACCCACAGCCGTAGCACGTCTGCACCGTAGGGCGGCTCCGCTTTCTGGTTTTTGCCGCCTTCAATCACCACACTCGGATCGACAACGTTGCCCAGTGACTTACTCATTTTCCTGCCCTGCTCATCCAGGACAAAACCGTGAGTCAAAACCGTTTTGTACGGGGCGCAGCCATTCGTCGCTACGCTAGTCAGCAAGCTGGACTGGAACCAGCCCCGGTGCTGGTCTGACCCTTCCAGGTACATCTCCACGGGATATTGCAGTCCCTCTCGCTGTTCAGCTACCGCTGCCCAAGAGGAGCCAGAGTCAAACCAGACATCCATTGTATCCATGCCTTTGCGGTAGCTGCGACCGTTGCTGCGGTATGGTTCGGGTAGCAATTCCTCGATTGGAAGTTCCCACCAGGCATCGGAGCCTTTTTCAGCAAAGATGGACTGAACGTAATTGATCGTTTCCTCGTTCAGCAGCGGTTCGCCCGTTTCTTCGTCATAAAACACGGGAATGGGAACACCCCAACTGCGCTGACGGGAAATGCACCAGTCAGAACGATCTGCCACCATTGCCGTGATCCGGTTTTCACCTTGTTCGGGAATCCATCGAACCTGGGCGATCGCCTTCAACGCCTCATCCCGGAAGCCTTCTACCGAAGCAAACCACTGCTCTGTCGCCCGGAAAATCGTCGGCTGCTTGGTGCGCCAGTCGTAAGGATAGCGGTGGGCGTAGGTTTCTTCCTTGAGCAGCGATTTTGCTTCCATCAGTGCCTCAATCACTGCCCCATTTGCGTCCTTCAGCACGTTCAGTCCAGTAAAGGGTCCTGCCTCTGCAGTAAAGTTACCCGCATCGTCAACCGGTGAAAGAACGGGCAACCCATACTGTTGACCGACCCTAAAGTCATCCTCACCATGACCGGGAGCCGTATGGACTAACCCTGTTCCAGATTCCGTTGTGACGTAATCACCACCGATCACAATCGGGCTTTCCCGCTCAAACAGCGGATGGCGATAGGTGGAAAATTCCAGTGCTTTCCCAGGCAGTTCGGCTTTGACGGTGAGCGAGACATTCAATAACTTAGACAATCGCTCGACCAGTTCTTTGGCGACGATGAGATAGCGGAAGAAGATACCGGAAGACTTGCCTGTTTCTGTCGCTTGTTGGGCGATCGCCCCTAAGTCATCGGCAATCACATCCTTTTCGCTGACCTCAACCACCGCATAGATCAACTCCGGATTCACGGCCACCGCCAAGTTTGCTGGAATTGTCCAGGGGGTCGTCGTCCAGATCGCCACGCCCAGTTCTGGAAGGTAGGGGGAGAATGCCTGCGCCGACTCCGCCAGGCTCACCACTGGAAACGCTGCATAGATACTACGCGAGGTATGCCCCTCTGGATACTCCAATTCTGCCTCTGCCAGAGCTGTGCGTGAACTGGGACTCCAATGCACCGGCTTCAGTCCCCGGTAAATGTAGCCTTTCAGCACCATCTGTCCGAATACACCGATCTGAGCCGCTTCGTACTCTGGAGTCATCGTCAGGTAAGGATGCTCCCAGTCGCCCCAAACGCCATAGCGCATGAAGCTCTCACGCTGCTGCCGCTGTTGCCCCAAAGCCCATTCTTTAGCGCGATGGCGCAATTCGATTGGGGTCAGATTCCGTCGCTCTTCTGGCTTCATCGCCTGAAGCACTTTTAGCTCGATTGGTAGCCCGTGACAGTCCCAGCCCGGGACATAGCGAACCTTTCGCCCCTTGAGCAACTGATACTTGTTGATGATATCTTTCAGCGTCTTGTTCATTGCATGACCAATATGCAGCGCTCCATTTGCGTAGGGCGGCCCGTCATGCAAAATAAACGGCTCCCCCGAATTGGTTTGAGAAAGCTTCTCGTAAATCTGATGGTCTGCCCAAAATTTTTGCAGTTCTGGCTCTCGTTTGACTGCGTTGGCCCGCATATCAAACTGAGTCTTGGGCAGGTTAACGGTATCTTTGTAGCTTCCTGGTTCTGTCACGATCGCCGGGGGATAGTTTAGGGGAATAACTAAATGAAAGCTCGAAAGCTCGAACGATAAAAGATCGAACTGTGAGTTATCGAACCATTATGAGCTAGAAGCTCCTCAAGCTTCAACTTTCTTGATATGGTTTCTTGACCCCGATTCTAAGCATGGACTTGCAATCCTGGATTAACCTGGTCGAAAACTTGGAGTGCATGACTGTAGCTGCATCTACTTCTCCCGATCCTGGCAGTCAGAAGTAATCAAAATTTAGTTAAGCCCAGATAGGAAGACAACCACAGCCTTACCTCAAGCACCTATGTCTCCGTTTCCAAAATCTCCAAATTTGCAGCTATCTGAAAAGCTGTTTCTTCGCAAAAGCTGGCAATCTCATCAGCTGGGGCAGCATTTCTCTCCATCGGCAAACGGGTTGACGGAACAGTCAGCTAATCTCACAACCCGCCGCAATGAATTTTTTAGAAGTAGGGACTCTCGTTCCACTGCGATCGCCTCTACCGCTCGCCTCTCACAGAGCTACCCCGAAATTAAATTTGCTGACTACCCAACCTCAGCAGGCTCAACCTCAGCAGGCTTAAAGATAAAGCTTCAAGGTAGACTCAGCCGCAGCGATAAGCCCTATCCAGGTTCACCCAGCTTTTATGCAGACAGCTATCGCTTAGCTGGATTAAAGCGAGGGCAACAGCTTCACATTCAGCTTAAATCTTTGCGGTTCGATGCTTATCTGGAACTCTTGGATGCTCACACAAATCGCATCATTTCAGTAAACGACAATGCTACAGTTCGGGGTACTAACTCTAGCCTGACCTTTACCGTTAAGCCAGGGAAAGATTACTTAATTCGGGTCAGCAGTGCCTATCCTGGGGAAATGGGGCGGTATAGGCTAAGCCTGAATAATTTCCCAGATTCAGTGGGTAGATTCAATTTCTCCTATGGCTACGGATTGGTTGATGCAGCGGCAGCAGTTGCCCGTGCTGCGGGGCAAAAACCTTTCAAAGCGGTGCAAAACTTGGGCGGCAGCAACTGGGGATTAGATTTAGTCAAAGCGCCAGAAGCTTGGGCAAGGGGATATGCAGGGCAGAACGTGACCGTTGCTGTATTGGACACTGGCGTTGACATTAATCACCCTGACTTGAAGTCCAACATTTGGAAGAACCAGGGTGAAATTCCAAACAATGGGTTAGATGACGACTGCAATGGTTTTATCGATGACGTTCATGGCTGGAATTTTGCAGGACGTGACAGCAACGATGTCAGGGACTTCTACGGGCATGGAACGCATATATCGGGCACCATTGCCGCCACCCGAAATCGGTTTGGCGTTATGGGGGTTGCCTACGCCGCCAAAATCATGCCGATTCGAGTGATTGACAGCGAGGAGGACAATTTTTTCCGCAAGTTTGATGCAAACGTTGCAGCGGGCATCCGCTATGCAGTGCAAAATGGCGCAAAGGTAATCAGTATGAGTTTGGGTAACTATCCTGGTGACCCAGCTATGCTCCGAACCAGATTGGCGCTGAAGTATGCGAGACGAGCAGGCGTAGTGGCTGTGATGGCGTCTGGCAATGAGCGAGAGAGTTTTGGGGCAACACAGCCGATTGAGCCTGCGCTGCTGGGGTTGAAGCATTTGGGAATCGGTGTAGGGGCGATCGACGTTCGGCGTAAAGTGGCTGATTTCTCTACCCCTGCTGGGCAAAGACCCCTTGCCTTTTTTGTAGCTCCTGGTGTTAGGGTTCGCTCTACAGTTCCAGGTGGTGCCTATGAGACTGATTGGTCTGGCACGTCAATGGCAACACCGCATGTTGCGGGTGTCGTGGCGCTCATGCTCAGCGCTAATCCTAGTTTGACCCCTAATCAGATTGAGCAAATTTTGATCGAGACTGCTCAGTCTAGCGGGATTACAGTGCCTTGATCTGAGGGTTTGTTTAGCTAGGAGAATTGTTGTGAGAAGCGATCGCCCCATCTAAATCTTCCAATTCTCCCGATTCTCCTGGGCTCCCTGATTCTCCTAAGTTTTCTGAAGCTGGAGATTCAGCTGTTGGAGTGGCAACAGACGGGACTTCCTCGATTGGCGATTCCAGTAAAGCTTCAGAAGTTTCAGGGGCGATCGCTTCTGAAACTTCTGCTGGAGGAGTTGGTTTAGGGGTAGCAGGCTTCGTTGTAGCGTCTACTGATTCAATAAATTTATCTAACTCATCTAGCTCATCAAATTCATCCAAGTCAGCAGCTCCACTCGGCTCAGCAATCGTTGCCTCAAGAATGACTTCTGCCTCTGCCTCACTCCCTTCAGTTGGCGATGCAGGCTGAGCGGCACGAGATTTAGCAGGACGGTTTTTGGGCGATCGCTTAGGCTTTGGTTTGGGCTTGAGCAAGTTTTGGATGAAGGTGGCGGTTGCCGCAAATAGCCCTGAAAATAGACCCGCGATCGGCTGCACCAGTCCATTGAGCAACGGCAATCGTTGCAATCGTTGCGGTAGCGTCGTCTGAAGCTGCTTCCACCCGTTCTGGAATGCTTCACCCAAAGATTTGGCTGAGCCGGGTAGCTGAGTTTGTTGGTCACGGGGAGTAAGCGCCCGCCTCAGTGCCAGCGTTTGCCAGCCTAGCCAGCCCAGCAGCGCAACGCTGGCGGTCTGCCCCAGCAGCACTCCACCAGTGATTCGTCCAGCACATACCCACAGGACAAGGGCATAAAACAGCCCAACCCCGCTCCAGGTAAAGTCATTTTTGCGATGAACTTCTGGAAAGAAGAAGGCAGACATATAAAGTCCAAAGCTGCCAAAACCAATAGTCAACGCCAGGATGTGTGCGAGCATAGTTCACCCCCGTTTGAGTGCATACTCTATTTTGCTTGAGATTGCTCCACTTCGCGACAGGCAACTAAAATTCTGGAATTTAGGTCTGAGTTTCGAGCGGGTGCGGGTACGCTGCGTAAATCGCCCACTAGGGTGAACCGACTGCTCGATAAAACGGGACAGAAAGTAGCGTATTTTACTAAATATGAACTTTTCGTTCGTCTGGGTTAAAAAAATGTGGTTTATTGCTTCATTGATTGCCGCAGTTGCAGCCGTCTGGTTCTACGACAAGGTTGAGAGGTTTTCTGAGGAATTGGCGATCGCTCTTCTGGCATTGGCGATCCTCAGTTTGGTTTTCAGCTTATTTTCTGCTCCCTGGCAAATTCAGCTATTGCTGCTTGTTGGGACCCTGTCCTATCGCTCTACCAAAGTTCAGTCAACCCGCTAAGAAATTTTTGAGAGAAAATTTATCTTTGGGCGAGCAGGGCTTGTCAAAGCTTTGGCACGCCAACTGCTTGGTTGCTACTGACCCTGCTGGTATCTGGTGAAACGTTCATCTTGATGGTCTACAAAATTTGTTTGTGAGATGAAAAATATTCCTTTCACAACCCGTTTGGGGTTGTCATATATTCACTCAGCAAACTTAATTTGTACCTCACATCTGCTTTATACCCGCATTACTAAATCTTTAAAAACTCCGTAGTTTTGCTGGATTAGAGGCACACTATGGATTTCACTTATCTCCTTATCTAAGGTTTCAATCGTGGGGGGTATCACCCCTCATCTCTAACAGGATGATTTTGAGGATTGTAGGGATAGGTCTTGTATCTACCCTGCTTAAGATTATTCGTAAAGCTGAAGCTGTAATTGATCTGTAATCATTCAAATAGTTCAATCTAATAGTTCAAGTCGTCGCTCAGTGAGCAGCATTTCGATTGGTTTATGCAAAAGAAAACTCCCCAACTCAAACAAGTGAGCCAGGGAGTTAAATCAGGGTGCATCTACCATTCCACTGTTCTGGGAAGCGGGTTGCCATCCGGAATAAAATTGGGGTTAAGTCGGACATTTTGGGGTTTGAAACGAGATGCGGGTTTACTGTTGCTCATTTCACTTCAGAAAAATTTCGCTTGAAGTTTGTTTGCTGTAGAGAAAAAGATTCTACAGCAGGTAACTTTTTGAGCCTTTAATCCGTCCGGTTGAGTACGACCTTCCTCCCGTAAAGCGATCGCGCAGAACTACCAAATCAGAAGTCAGGAGAGCACGGTAACGGTGACCCAGGAGTTTCACATTTCTGTGACCCCGGTGGGGAATGAAGAATATTTAGTGCGGACTGAGCGAGTCGCACCCGGTGTACCTTTGGCAGAAGAGCAGGTCACTTGGGCAGTTGAAGATTGGCTAGCTCAGGCACGGCAGCTAATGAACGATCCTCTGCTGGGTGTATTGCAAGGAGATAGAGTTAACCGCATTGGTGGATTTGAACTGTCCCGCAGTTTAGACCATTCTGCTGATGCTGAATCATCACTGCCGCCCCTCAGTTTGGCAGAAATTGGGCAGCAGCTTTATGGCGCTTTGTTTCAAGGCACCTTGCGCGATAGCTGGATGACAGCACAGGCGATCGCCCAACATCGCGGTGAGGTTTTGCGGCTGCGGCTAGGGCTAAAGGGTTCACGTCTGCCCCGTCTACCCTGGGAAGTGCTGCACGAAACTGACTCACCCGCTGAGAGAATGCGCCAGCGCGATGGGCTAAGCTTGCCGCCTCGGCCTGTAGCAACGGGGACTGGAGTCGTCTTTTCTCGCTACCAACCGGGCACTAGCCTGACGCTGCCTGTATCACCCCTTCCCCAGGAGCCAGACCAACCGCTGCGTATCCTCATGGTGATCGCGGCTCCGACTGACCAAAAGCGGCTAGAGCTAAAGCGAGAAGCCACGCACCTTCAGCAGGAGTTGCGCCATCAAAGCGGTTCTTTGCCAGAAAGCCTGACAGGAACCTTGCCCGAAATCCAATTGACGATTCTCGATCAGCCCGGTCGCGAACAACTGACCCAGGCGCTAGAACAGGGGCAATTCCAGGTTCTGCACTATGCGGGGCATAGCAACTTGGGTGCTTCTGGCGGCAATCTGTATCTGGTCAACAATAAAACGGGGCTGACCGAAATCTTGACAGGAGATGACCTGGCGGGGCTACTGGTCAACAATGGCATCCGTATGGCGGTGTTTAACTCGTGTCGCGGCGCTTACACAGCGGCGGCTGATCCTATGTCGGACATGGGAGAGCGCAATTTAGCGGAGGCGTTGGTGGGACGTGGCATTCCGGCGGTGCTAGCGATGGCAGAGCGCATTCCGGATGACGTGGCACTGACATTGAGCCGCCTGTTTTACCGCAATTTAAAGCAGGGCTACCCAATTGACCTCAGCCTTAGTCGGGCGCGACAGGGGTTGATTTCTGCCTATGGCTCCCATCAGCTTTATTGGGCGTTGCCGATTCTTTATCTGCACTCAGAGTTTGATGGCTATTTGACGGAGGGCGATCGCACCCTCGACAATCCAGCCGATCGGCTGATGCTGATTCCGCAGGGCTATGACGTTTCTCAAGCTGCGGCAAGATCAACTCCTCCACTGACCGCTGATGCAGTTCCAGATTCTCGCTATCTCGGTCCTGATGACTGGGAATCAGTTCTCGATGACGATTTGGGCGACCTGACAGAGGACGGAAATCGAAACTACTCAGAGTATGAAACGGAGCTTGACGAGGAATTAGACGGCGAAACAGACCTAGATTATGAGGATGAGGCGTCTGTCGTAGCCGGTTTGCTAAAACAGCTTTCTAGTAAGGAAGACCCGCAGGGTTTAGATACAGAAGTTGTTCATGTCAAAGATGCACCCGGTTCAGGGCTAACCTATGGCGAAGCAAAAACTCATTCTGCGGATCGGGCTGCACCTCCAAAAACTCAAACCGAATCTGAGACTGAGTCTGACCAGTGGATTTACGATGGACTTCCTGTCACGCCACACTCTGGCTCAATCTCGATCAGACCGCTTGAACCAGACGAAGAGACTGCACCTCAGCCCCGTTCTACGGGTGTTGCGACCGCTATTCAGCCTGCGGTCCAACCCCGGCCTGCGCGCCCGACTCGGCGGCTTCCCCGCTTTGTCTTACCGCTAGTTGGGGTAGCTGGCATTGCAGCGATCGCCTTAATTAGCTTCTTAGTCGTGCCTAGGGATTGGTTCAGTTCAGGAGGAGCCAACCCGGATGACTTGCTGCCGCCAGGGTCAAGCATTTCTGAGACGCTAGAAACAGAAGGAACAGAGCTACCCGACGTAGGTGAGGCTGAGCTGAATTCTGCGGATACGACAAACGTGACGGCGATCGCCATCGAGCACTTTAACCAGGGGAAATTTGCTGAAGGCGGACAAGCCGTCAATGCTCTGCTCGACCGCAATGCTCTACCGCAAGCGACCGCAGCCCTCGCTACCGTGCCACAAGCTGAGATCGATCAGCCTCAAATCAACTTCTTGCATGGGCGACTGGCGTGGCAGGCAGTTCAAGCTGGAGAGGCTGACTTTAGCATCAACGATGCTCGTCGCTATTGGGAAGCGGCAGTTCGAGAGCAGCCAAACAACGCAGATTACCGAATTGCGCTAGGTTTTGCCTACTATGCTGAGAGCCAACCCAGTGAGGCGATTCAAGAATGGGTCGCAGCCCTCTCGCTACTGGAAGAGCAGCAGGCAGCTAATCTGAAGGCTCAGCCGAGTAGCCAGACTGCAAATGCAGATTTGCCCCTTCCTGAGCAGCTTTTGCAAGGGGAGAAAGCGCTTAACGCCTACGCAGGAATTGCCCTGGCACTGCAACAGGCTGCATCTGAGCGATCTGCTAATGAGCAAAGCAACCTGGAGAGTAAGTCGGTCAAACTTTACCAGATGGTGATGATGAGTGACCCGACTAATTTCCAGGCGGAAGCGCTAAGCAATAACTGGCTCTGGACGCAAGAGGCAATTCAATCCTGGAGCGCTTTAGCACAACGCTAGAGCGAGTCGGGTTCAAGACTGATGCAGAATGAGTCGATTTTGGTCGGGATCGTAGGCGTAAATTTCTTTGCCATGCGAGGCGATCGCCACTTCACCCGGAGGTGAATAGCCTAGTGCAGTGAGGTGGGCGATCGCCTCCTCAAGGCTTTTCACCTCCAAACACAGGCTGATTTTGCCTCGTTCTCCTGCAAATTCTGCTTCATTTTCCTCTTTTGGCTGAAAAATGCCCAAACGCAGACCCGGAAGCTGGAATTCAGCATAGCGATTGGGAAGATGAGGCTGTGGCAGTTGACCGAATAACTGAGCGTAGAACTTGACCAGCTCCTCTAGCCGAGTCGTAGCCAGTGTCACAAAGGCAGCACTACATTCAAAATTCTTAGGCAAAGCAAAAAGTAACAACATCTCTCTCAAATCTCTCAAAAAAGGGCACCTCGCAGAGCGGGGTGCCCTTCCATCTGTAACCCTAATTTTTGGAATTAGTACAATTCTTTCGAGGGGAATATGACAACATGACGGCTGTGAAATTAGGATAGCTCTCTGGTGCGGTTGCAAATCGAGGAGATTGAGCAACCCGCGAGCCAACTGAAATTTCAAACGGTCCGTCTGCATGACAACTGTCCAAGCTGGGACTGATCGACCGCTGCGAGTGGTTGCCTATACGGATGCGGCTGGGATTGGTGGCGCAGAGATTAGCCTGGGGTATTTAGTAGCTACTGCGTCAGCTCAGTTTCAAATATCCGTGGTAGGCGTTTCTCAGACTGTGGTGGAGGCGATCGCCCACGGCCGTCCCCAAGCAGACCGATTCATCTTGCCCTCTCGTGGACTTCAATCCTTTGCCGCCCACCTGCATACCCTATCGCAGCTTCAGCCTGACATTGTCCACGCTAATTTATGTACGCCTTGGGCTTGTGCAACGGGCTTAACGGCCGCTTTGATGCTGCCCCACGCTCGTGTCGTGCGAGTTGACCAACTGCCACTGCGAACAACCGACGCGATCGCCCTCTGGCGCACTAGAGCTATTTCCTTGCGAGTCGATGCTCATGTTGCTGTAGGTAAGGCAAGCGCTCAGCGCATGGAAGACTTCTATGCCCTTGGGCGAGATTCTGTTCTATCAATTCCCAATGGGGTGCCCGATTTCGGCGAACCCGAATCTCCTGTTGAGACAAATAAACAGCTCGTCGTTGGCAGTGTTGGACGGCTCGACCTGATGAAAGCGCATGAAGTGCTGTTGCAGGCGATCTCTCCCCTTGAAGGGGTAAAAGTCGTCATCTTAGGCGAAGGCGAACAGCGAACTGCCCTGGAAAAACTGGCATTTAACTTGGGAATTAGCGATCGCGTCAGCCTACCGGGATGGGTAGATAATCCCCGCTTGTATTTACCAGGGTTTGATGTGATCGCACTCCCTTCCCGCTCAGAAGGATTTCCCCTGGCGATTGTTGAAGCAATGCTAGCAGCACGTCCAGTCATCGCAACTCGCGTAGGCAGCGTTCCAGAAGCGGTATGGCACGGGGAAACTGGGCTGCTGATCGACAAAAATGATGTGAATGGACTCACTCAAGCAATTCGGCAATTGCGAGATGATCCAGCTCTGCGATCGCAACTAGGACGACGAGCAAGAGAAGTGGCGATCGCCCATTTCACCGTCGAAGCCATGACAGAAAGTTACGAGAACTTGTGGAAAAAGCTGATGATTACCCCGCAAGTGCCCCGCCTTCGCGTTCCTCGTCCACGCGATTAACTTCGATTAACAGGGCTCCTTTCCCTTCTCCCCCTTTTCCTTCTGACCCGGCAGTGGGGTTCCTAATTGAGACGTTTTGGAATCATAATTCAACTCAATTGAATGTACGGGAATCCGCTACCTTAGAAATATCCCGCACGATAGGAATTCTTCACCGCCTGGAGTCTCTTCAAAATTATGGTCGCCACTTCTCTCAAGCCACTCCACGTTGATCAATCCCGAATTCGTCCAGAAATTCAAGCTCTACAGCCGCGTTTGGTAGAGTGGCGACGACACTTTCATCAGCGCCCAGAGTTAGGGTTTCGAGAGCGGCTAACCGCAGAAGCGATTGCCCAAAAGCTACAAGAGTGGGGCATCGAGCATCAAACCGGAATTGCCGAAACAGGGATTGTGGCAATCATTCCTGGCAACCGTCCTGGACCTGTGCTGGCCATTCGGGCAGACATGGACGCATTGCCGATTCAAGAACTTAACCAGGTGCCCTACCGTTCGCTGCATGATGGGGTCATGCACGCTTGCGGTCACGATGGACATACGGCGATCGCCCTTGGCACCGCCTATTATTTGTCTCAACATCCCGATTTTGCTGGAACCGTTAAACTGATTTTTCAACCTGCTGAAGAAGGTCCCGGTGGAGCCAAACCGATGGTAGGAGCGGGAGTCCTAAAAAATCCTGATGTGGACGCAATCATCGGCTTACATCTGTGGAACAACCTGCCGTTGGGGTCACTTGGGGTTCGCGATGGTGCAATGATGGCAGCTGTTGAGCTATTTGACTGCACCATTAAGGGCAGAGGTGGACATGGCGCAATGCCTCACCAAACCGTTGACTCTATCGTCGTTGGCGCTCAAGTCGTGAACGCGCTGCAAACGATTGTGTCGCGCAACGTTGATCCCCTTAAGGCGGGCGTTGTCACCATCGGCAGCTTTCATGCCGGACATGCCCGCAACGTCATTGCCAACACTGCTAAACTTCAAGGCACGGTACGCTACTTTGATCCCGGACTTGAAGGATTTTTTGAACAGCGGATGGAACAAATCGTTAGCGGCGTTTGCCAGAGTCACGGCGCAAGCTATGAGCTAGACTACAAGCGGATTTATCCCCCTGTCGTGAATAATTCGGCGATCGCCTCCCTCGTCCGCTCCGTCGCTGAAACCGTGATCGAGACCCCGCTAGGCATCGTCCCGGAATGCCAGACCATGGGCGGTGAGGATATGTCCTTCTTCTTACAAGAGGTTCCTGGCTGCTATTTCTTTTTGGGCGCAGCCAACATTGAGCGTGATTTAGCCTATCCCCATCACCATCCCCGCTTTGACTTTGACGAAACCGTCTTGGGAATGGGTGTAGAAATCTTTGTCCGCTGTGTGGAAAAATTTTGTGTAAACTAGCGCAGCCCCTTCCTCACCCATGATGAATCCAGACTCCGAAATTTATCGACTTGTGGATCTGCTGCCTGCATCCGGTCGCATGTTTGCCAAAATCAAGAGCAAACCGGAACAGCCCACTGTCATTGCCGCCCAACTTCCCAAACCCTGGGATCAGACTCGTCCGGTTTTTATCAACTTTGACCTCTGGAGCCAGCTTCCCAAACCCCAGCGAGATTTGCTGATCTTGAGAACCGTCAATTGGCTGGGCAGTGTTAACTGGCTCAAGCCCGACATCTACCAGGGTTTAGTCGCAGCAGGAGTTGTCGGCACTATCTTCGAATTGGTGCAGGGTGACATTATTGGCGCTGTCACCGCAGGCGGACTAACCAGCCTTGCTGGAACTCAGATTTGGCGAAAAAACTACAGTTCTGAACGTGAACTCGAAGCCGATGAAGCAGCTGTACGGGTTGCCGTTCGCCGAGGTTACAGCGAAACCGATGCTGCCCGTCACCTGATGGCAGCAATCGAGTCTGTTTCCCACATCGAAGGCCGCTCTCAGCTCGATTTTACCGAACTGCTGCGGGTGCAAAATCTGAAGGCGATCGCCGGACTCTCCCCCGTCGGAGTTCCCCAAACTCTGCGTCGAGAATAAAGTCGTAGTAAGCACGCACTTTAAAAGCGTCTGCCTAACAGCCGTTGCCTGACGCTTTCAGCGATCTTTTGCCCCAAATATTCTGGAATCAAGCTCTCATTAGGCCCCAGCAAATACAGGATCAGGCGCGTTCTTCCTCGCCAGACTAACAAATTTGCGTTAACGACCAGCAAATCTTCCTGCCAAATGGAGTACATCACCTTGTAGAATAAACCCGGTTGGTTGTCTGCCTCAATTAGCAAGGCAGGCAAGTGAAAGACTGGATCAACGTAGAACTCTGTTTCCACCTGCTCTAAGCCTGCGTCCAGGTTAAACTCTACTGCCAGCATTTCCTCAACTTCAAACCGCCCCGCTAGTGCCTCACGCACTGCCCGACAAACATTTTCAGCCGTTTTGTCAGCTAATGCTTTGCCGCCTCGCGACACCACCAACTTGATGAACACTAGCATTGGTGGATAAATTTGCCCGTACAGGCTGAGGCTGTGAATCGTTAAACCGTAGGCAGCCAACACACCAAAAATATCGCTTAGCAGAAAAGACTGATTGCGATAAGCAAAATGCAAGGCACTTTTGCTACCCTCTGGCTTCAGCTCAATCACTGCCTGTTTACTTTTGTAAAGCTGATAGGCTAGTCGCAGGTTCTGCAATTGGATTTCACTACTAACAAACTGCTCATAAAACTGAGGAAACGCTCGGTTAAAGCGCTTTAGCAGTTCCAGCGTCGATGATTTCAAGCCCGCAGCCATAATTGGGAGTAAACCTTGCCTGCCCGGTCAAGAGGTAAGATGCGAAAGGGCTAAGAGTCTTTTACTAGAAAACCCTAACTTTAGGGCAATCTCCGACAAATTGCACCACCCCATTTCAATTAATGTTGTTAGCGAACCCACTCCGTAAAGCTACATATCTGGGGGCATGCCCTGTCTCTGCGAAACACACTCCTAAACATGTGGCTCTGAAATGGAAATGGTATTGATCATATTGAAACGATGATGGAGCGCGGGAGATATACTAGCAAGTACCACTCTTTAACCTTCACTACTCTAACCACGCCTGCATGGGTTTTTGGAAAAGCTTATTTAGCGCCTCTGACACAGCTACCCCCTCAAAACCAGCTCCAGGAGGGGGGTATACCGCTCAAGGTGCCACGACCACTGACGGTCGCATCTTTTTTAGCACTGAGCGGGAAATTGATCTTTACGATCTGGAGGAACTGTGCGATGCCGTAGGCTGGTCGCGCCGTCCGCTCCGAAAAGTAAAGAAGGCAATCCAACACAGCTTTTTAGTTGTCTCAATGTGGGAACATCGAGGCACTCAGCGACGGCTGATTGGCTTTTCCCGCGCTACGTCTGACCATGCGTTTAATGCAACCATTTGGGATGTGGTTGTGCATCCAGACTTTCAGGGAAAGGGGTTGGGGAAGGCGCTGATGAAGCAGGTGATTAAGAAGCTGCGAAGTGAAGATATTAGCAACATCACGCTGTTTGCTGATCCTCAAGTCGTAGACTTTTATCGGGGTCTAGGCTTTATGCCCGACCCAGAAGGCATTAAAGGAATGTTTTGGTATCCAGAGTAATTCGATCAAAGGAATGGAGGGAGAACATCCTCCCTCATTCCTTTAAATATTTAGCTAAATGTTTAGCGATCGCGCCTGTCGTATCCAATTTGCTAATTCATCTAAAGACGGGCAGTGGTCCTGATTGTGCAGGGTCGAGACGTGCAGCTTCAAAATTTGCTGATGCAGCCTGGGCAGAGACATTTGCGCTAGCTGGGTAGCAGAACTGATCCCGGCGTGCAGCAACATGCCGCAATACTGACAGCCAACAATGGGCACACGTGCCAGGTCAGACAGTGCTAGCCACTTGTTGACGTGTTGAATATGAATTTGGATTTCCGCTGCCAGAGCCTGCTTCTCAGGAACCGTCTTGATCGTTTCGAGTAGCTGTAGCGTGGTGTGAATGCCACTGGCAGCTAGGCGATCGCAATCCTCCTTACTCAACCCAGGCAGTTGAGCAATATTCCAATCAGCGGGTTGAATGGTGCTGTGGCGAGTACGCTGAGCAGTTCCCATAATAATTCTTGCTTAGGGTGAATGAAATTCAGGAGCTTCCTCCATCTTATAGTTTGTGATGAGACTCCTTATAAAGAGTTTGCCCCAAAAATCAATCGGTTGGTTTTTGCAAAGCAGGTTATACTGATGTGTGACATTAACGGGATGTAGCGCAGCTTGGTAGCGCGCCTGCTTTGGGAGCAGGATGTCGCAGGTTCAAATCCTGTCATCCCGATTACCGAACGCTAGGATTGACTGAAGTTAGCAGCTTTCAGACTGGTTGCTCTTTGCGATTAGCACGATGGCTTGGCTACAGCAATATGGTGAAACCTTGTCTTCCATGCATTGCGCTCGGAACCATTTCTGCATTTACCAGGTCATCGAGTCGAGAAGACATCAGTTCAGGAAAACCTTAAAAGCTCAAATTTCAATCAGTCCTGGTTTGGTCCTGGATACATCGAAAGTAAATTTAAAGGTCTGATGTTATGTTGAAAGGTCAAAGGCTTGCTGTTGTCCGTCCGGTAGATGCTTAACTAGGCGGTCAATCTACAGGGCAATGGGTTTGACCTTGCAAAACGATGCTGCTAAATCACTCAGCATTGGATGAATCCCGTTGCAGTTTTTGTTATCAGGAGCAGTTATGAAGTCATTAGTTCGCTGGAGTACGACACTCAGCCTAGTCGGGGGTATTCTACTGGGTTCCCTGCTAGGTGGAGCCAATCGAGCATTGGCATTGACGCCAGAACAGGTTGTAGAAAGACTACAGTCAGTGCCCGTCTTTATGATTACCAATGCACAAGGTGTCCCTCTAGTTGCCGTTTTGGGAGATGAAGAGGCAGCACCAGCCGTTGCAGGAGTATTCATTAGCCGCCAAGATGCTCAAGCCTCTCTCGACAATCTGCGTCAAAGCGATCCAGAGCTTGCTACGGATGTGCAGGTTGTGCCTGTTTCTTTAGCCCAAGTCTATGAGCTAGCGGTGGCTAACGAAAACCAGGAGCAGCCTCTAGAGTTTACGTTTGTACCCACGACGGAGCAGGTTGAGTCAGCTCGTTCTGTGCTTCAGCAGAGTGGCGAAAATCCTGAGGAGTTTAGCGGTGTGCCAGTTTTCCTGGCTCGCTCGACTGCCGAAGATGGTGGTTACCTGACCATTCAACAGGGACAAAATCAGGTTGTTCCCATGTTCTTCAATCAGGCTGAGTTGCAGAACCTCCTGGCTCAACTGAGAGAAAGCCAACCGGAATTGGCTGAATCAATGACGATTCAGGTAGTCAATTTGGAAAGTCTGATTCAAACTTTGCAGGATAGCGATAACCCAGAGCTAAATCAGATTTTGCTGGTTCCTCCTAGGGAGACTATTGAATTCATTCGATCGCTTCAAGG
The DNA here is from genome assembly GCF_014695875.1 of Leptolyngbya sp. FACHB-541. Taxonomy (NCBI): domain Bacteria; kingdom Bacillati; phylum Cyanobacteriota; class Cyanophyceae; order Leptolyngbyales; family Leptolyngbyaceae; genus Leptolyngbya; species Leptolyngbya sp. FACHB-541. The sequence continues at coordinate 44,908 of NZ_JACJPC010000140.1, forward strand.
ACAACCTGCTCAAGGACAACCTGCTCAAGGGCAACCTGCTCGACCTCAATAGGCTCACGGAATTGTAAGACCCCGGATTACAACGTAAGTGTTTGAGTGCTGTTGGTTTTGTGTTTGATGTGAGAATGGCGTAGGGGGCGGTTCGTGAAGCGCCCCTATATCGTATTGAGCTACAAGTGCAGATGACGAAACCTCTAGCTGAAGTATCTGGCCAAGAGCTTTGGCGATGGTGGCAGGATGCTCGACAGCAGGCGGCGATCGCTCACATCCCCAGCTTTGAAATTGAGTGGCTTTTGCGAGAAGCAGGTCTGGATCGGCTGCACCTATATTCTGGAACTATCCGTAATCAAGAAAAGGTACCGTTAAAGCTGCCTTTAGAAGAAGTAATGCAACTTTGGCAGCGCCGGTTAGAGGACAGCGTTCCTGTCCAATATTTAGTAGGAGTCGCACCCTGGAGACAGTTTTCTCTGACCGTTTCCCCTGCTGTCTTGATCCCCAGACCTGAAACCGAGCTTTTAATTGATTTGGCGATCGCCGCTACCGTCTCAAATCCCAAGCTAAGGCAAGGACACTGGGCAGATCTGGGCACGGGAAGCGGGGCGATCGCCCTGGGATTGGCAACTGCCTTTCCATCGGCAACCATTCACGCAGTGGATTTCAGTGTTGAAGCATTGGCGATCGCTCAAATCAATGCTCAGCGGTATGACTTAACCGATCAGATTCAATTTCACCAAGGCTCCTGGTTTCAGCCGCTTGTGCCACTCAAGCGCAGCCTCAGCGGCATCGTTTCTAACCCGCCTTACATTCCCAGCTCAATGGTGTCTGAACTGCAACCCGAAGTCGCCAAACATGAACCCCAATTAGCTTTGGATGGTGGTGACGATGGACTCGATAGCATTCGTCACCTGATCAGCACGGCACCCGATTATTTACAAGCTGGCGGTATCTGGCTGATTGAGATGATGGCAGGTCAAGCCCAAACCGTTGCGACCCTACTACACCAACACGGTAGCTATCAAGACATTCAAATTCACGCAGACTTAGCAGGAATTGAGCGGTTTGCGCTGGCAGCCAGAAGTTAGGGGTGAAGGATGAGAAGTTCTTGTAGGATGGGTTACGTGCTAACCTATCCTGTCATTTCGTCCTTTCCATGCACTCCTTCTCTGACCTGATTGCTGCGGCTCGTTCTGGCGATCGCCTTGTTAGCTTCCCCACCGATACCGTTCCGGCGTTGGCAGTGCGACCTGAGCGAGCTGCGCTAATTTTTGCGGCAAAACAGCGCAGCCAGACCAAACCGCTAATCTTAATGGGGGCTAACAGTGCAGATCTGTGGGAGTTTACAGCAGGCAGTGCTGAGGAAAAACAAATTTGGCAACAAGTCGCTGAGCAATATTGGCCTGGTGCATTGACGCTTGTGTTGCCTGCGAGCAGTCATCTGCCCGCCGCAGTCAACCCAACTGACCCAACCACGATTGGAATTAGAGTGCCGAATAGTGCGATCGCCCGTTACATTCTGTCGCAGACAGGTCCGCTCGCCACCACCAGTGCCAACCGTTCGGGGGAGCCTCCGCTGCAAACCATGGAGGCGATCGCTGCCCAGTTTCCAGAAGTTCTCACCCTCCCCTCGTCAGAACTGGACAAGCTGGAACAAACGCTGTCTCCTGCAAAACCTTCTGAGCTTGACCCAGCGACCTCTCAGGGAGTTCCTTCTACTGTCATCCGGTGGCAGGACAACCAATGGGAAATCTTACGGCAAGGCAGCATCCAGCTATAGCAATTCTCAAGTAATACCAATTCCAAAAATTAGGGTTACAGATAGAAGGGCAACCCGCTTCGCGGGTTGC